>NZ_JBLVXX010000026.1:0-69717 GCF_048283985.1 Enterobacter cloacae complex sp. 6730903
ATTAGTAACAGTAAAGCTCAGGTAAGCGTTTTTATATTTACCCGTGGTTAACTTAATTATTACAATTAAACGTCATTGCGAAAAAATAAAAAAAAAGGGGCAATGAAATTGCCCCGTAATATAGCTCAGGCGATTGAATACGCCTACAGCCATTAATGTTATATGCGCTTATTTTGACCAGTAAGCGGCTTTTGCCTTCTGCAATTTTTCATACGCATTGAGCAGTGACTGATGCGCCGGGAAGGCTTTCAGATCGCTGTCAACCGCTTGCAGGCCGTAGAACGGCTCTTCACCGCTCAGCGCCGCGCTGGCAGCTTCAACGGCATCCGCACCGTACATACGTACAAAGGCGTTCAGATACTGCAATGGCTCGCGGTCGTCTTCCTGAGAGAGCAGGAGCAGCGTTTGCAGGCAACGGTAATAGTTAGTGCGCTCGGCGGAGAAGACAGACTGGTTAAACTCCATCGTCCACTCGGTCCAGGCCAAAGCCTGATCCAGATCGCCGCCCGCCAGCGCCAGCATCGCTTTCAGCTCGCCGATGCGCAGGGTGTACCAGCCGTTATCTTTCCCGGTCGCCAGACCCAGCAGTTCGCGTACGCGGGTGAAATCATCGTGTCCTTCTTCGTCCAGCTGGGCGATCAGGTTCAGATAATCTTCTTTATCCCACTCGCTGCCTGGCAGGGCCAGCAGGGTTTCACGCAGATGTGCGCCCATGCTGTTGTTCGCCAGCCATAAATCTTCTGCCGGATAAATGTCCGACATACCTGGCACAATAATACGGCACGCGTAAACGCCGAGGTGTTCATAGTCGGCAATGTAAACTTCCTGATCTTCCGCCTTGAAGATCGCCATCAGGGTGGCGAACTCTTCTTCCGTCGTACCGGCAAAGCTCCAGTCCACGAACGGATAGTCCGCGTCCTGTTTGAACATATCCCAGGAGATCAAACCGCTGGAGTCGATGAAGTGTGTTTCGAGGTTGGTGTGCTCGGCGACTTCTTCGTCATCAAAAGTTGGCGGAGTAAAGACATCGAGATCTTTCAGGCTACGACCTTGCAGCAGTTCGGTCACGGTACGCTCCAGCGCCACGCCGAAGTCCGGGTGCGCGCCGAAGGAGGCGAAGCAGGTGCCATTTGCCGGGTTGAACAGTACCACGCAGATAACCGGATATTTGCCGCCCAGAGAGCCGTCATAAGCAAAGATTGGGAAACCTTCTGCCTCCAGTTTGGCGATGGATTCCACCACGCCAGGGTAGCGCGCCAGCACGTCAGCCGGGATCTCCGGCAGGCTGATGGATTCAGCAATAATGCGGTTTTTGATGTGACGCTCGAAAACTTCAGACAGCCCCTGCACGCGCGCTTCGTTGCGGGTGTTACCGGCAGACATGCCGTTAGACACATACAGGTTGCCGACGATGTTCATCGGAATATAAACGGTCTGCTCGTCAGACTGACGGGTGAACGGCAGGGCGCAGATCCCACGATCCTCATTGCCGGATTGCAGGTCGATCAACATGCTGCCAGTCAGTTCGTTTTCCGGATCGTAGAACGCGCGCAGGCGGGCATCGAGAATGCCTTCCGGCAGTTCATCGTTTTCGGTCAGCGGGAACCATTTTTCGTTCGGGTAGTGAACGAACGGACCGTTGGCGATGGTTTCGCCCAGCCAGAAGTCGGCGAAGAAATAGTTGGTGGACAGACGCTCAAAATACTCACCCAGCGCGGAGGCCAGCGCCGCTTTTTTAGTCGCGCCTTTACCGTTGGTAAAGCACAGCGCACAGTCTTTGTCGCGAATATGCACGGACCAGACGTGAGGCACCGGATTCAGCCAGGAGGCTTCTTCGATATTAAAGCCCAGGTCGGTCAGTTTCTGCTGGAAGCGAGCGATGGAATCTTCCAGAGCGGCGTCTTTGCCGGGGATAAACGTTTGAGTCATGGCGTTCACTTTTATCGTACGTAAAGCGCGCAATGATACGGGTTTTGCGTGACGGGTGCTATCTCCGGCGAAAATAAATGGCTGAGCTATGCTTATAAGCAGTAACCTACTGTTAAGGCATAGAAAAATGAAAGCATTTGATCTCCAGCGGATGGCGTTTGATAAAGTCCCTCCTGAGTTTTTAGGCGAAGTGGCGCTGCGCAGCCTGTACACCTTTGTACTGGTTTTCCTGTTTCTGAAAATCACCGGACGTCGCGGCGTGCGGCAGATGTCGCTGTTTGAAGTGCTGATCATCCTGACGCTGGGGTCGGCGGCAGGGGACGTTGCCTTTTATGACGATGTGCCGATGGTGCCGGTCTTTATCGTCTTCGTGACGCTTGCGCTGCTGTACCGGTTGGTCATGTGGCTGATGTCGAAGAGCGAAAAGCTGGAAGACCTGCTTGAAGGGAAGCCGGTGGTCATTGTTGAAGACGGACAGCTGGCCTGGGAGAATGTGCAAAGCGCCAATATGACGGAGTTTGAGTTCTTTATGGAGCTTCGCATAAGCAGCGTTGAACAGCTGGGGCAGGTGCGTCTGGCGATTATGGAAACGAACGGTCAAATCAGCGTCTATTACTATCCCGACGATGAGGTGAAGCCCGGCCTGTGCATCCTGCCGGATATGCTCATCGAGCGATACAAAACTGTACCTGAAGCGGGCGAGTATGCCTGCATAAAATGTAGTCATGTGGTGGTTATGCAGGCGGGCGATCATCAATTATGCCCCCGCTGTACGAATCCAGAATGGACGAAGGTTAGCCGGGCTAAACGCATCACCTGACAGCGATTTTGTCGGTTTTGTGACAACGGTACGGCAGATTGTATTGTGTGACGAGGGGCACATTTCTTCGGCCATCAGTTTTAGACATTGCGGCGCGTGTCACTGAATGATAAAACCGATATCCACAGTTATAACTTATGGCTTTTAGCGTGGTGAGGGGAAATGGCTCAAGTCTTTAATTTCAGTTCAGGTCCGGCAATGTTACCGGCAGACGTGCTCAAACAGGCTCAACAGGAGCTGTGTGACTGGAACGGTCTGGGTACGTCGGTGATGGAAGTCAGCCACCGGGGTAAAGCGTTTATTCAGGTGGCGGAAGAGGCAGAAAAGGATTTTCGCGATCTGCTGAACATTCCCTCGAACTACAAAGTATTGTTCTGTCACGGCGGTGGACGCGGCCAGTTTGCGGGTATCCCGCTCAATCTGCTGGGCGACAAAACCACCGCTGATTACGTTGATGCCGGCTACTGGGCGGCCAGTGCGGTAAAAGAAGCGCACAAATATTGCACGCCGAATGTCATCGATGCCAAAGTGACCGTTGACGGTCTGCGCGCCGTGAAGCCGATGAGCGAGTGGCAGCTTTCTGATAACGCCGCATATCTTCACTACTGCCCGAACGAAACCATCGACGGTATTGCCATTCACGAAGAGCCAGACTTTGGCGAAAATGTCATTGTGACGGCGGATCTCTCTTCAACCATTCTGTCCACCCCGCTGGATGTCAGCCGCTACGGCGTCATCTACGCGGGTGCCCAGAAAAACATCGGTCCTGCGGGTCTTACTATTGTTATCGTGCGTGAAGACCTGCTGGGGAAAGCCCATAAGTCTTGCCCGTCAATTCTGGATTACACCGTCCTGAACGACAACGATTCCATGTTCAACACCCCGCCAACGTTTGCCTGGTATCTCTCCGGCCTGGTCTTCAAATGGCTGAAGCAAAAAGGCGGCGTGGCGCAGATGGATAAGATCAATCAGCAAAAAGCTGAACTGCTGTACGGCGTGATCGACAAGAGCGATTTCTACCGTAACGATGTCGCCAAAACTAACCGTTCACGCATGAACGTGCCGTTCCAGCTGGCGGACAGCAATCTGGATAATGTGTTCCTGGAAGAGTCCTTCGCGGCGGGTCTGCATGCGCTGAAAGGTCACCGTGTGGTAGGCGGGATGCGCGCCTCCATCTATAACGCCATGCCGCTGGAAGGCGTTAAAGCCCTGACTGATTTCATGATCGACTTCGAACGTCGTCACGGTTAATTGGCTGTTTTTCACCCCCGCAGCGTTCCTGCGGGGTTTTTATTATGTTGAGTTGAGAGTTGAGTTTCATGGAATCCCTGACGTTACAACCTATCGCGCGGGTAGATGGCACCATTAATCTGCCTGGTTCAAAAAGTGTCTCGAACCGCGCTCTGCTGCTGGCAGCTCTGGCAAACGGCACCACCGTCCTCACTAATCTGCTGGACAGCGATGACGTGCGCCATATGCTCAATGCACTGAAAGCGTTGGGCGTTCAGTACGCGCTGTCTGACGATCGTACCCGTTGTGAAGTCACCGGTAACGGCGGCGCGTTACATTCTGCTGAAGCGCTGGAGCTTTTCCTGGGTAACGCCGGTACCGCGATGCGTCCTCTGGCCGCTGCGCTGTGTCTGGGGAGTAACGATATTGTGCTGACCGGTGAGCCGCGAATGAAAGAGCGTCCGATCGGCCATCTGGTGGATGCCCTGCGTCAGGGCGGCGCGCAGATTGATTATCTTGAGCAGGAAAATTACCCGCCCCTGCGTCTGCGCGGGGGATTCACTGGCGGGAATGTTGAGGTTGACGGTAGCGTTTCCAGCCAGTTCCTGACTGCGCTGCTGATGACCGCACCGCTGGCACCACAGGACACCGTCATCAGCATTAAAGGCGACCTGGTTTCTAAGCCGTACATTGATATCACCCTGCACCTGATGAACACCTTTGGCGTTGAGGTGGAAAACCAGTCTTACCAGCGTTTCGTGGTGCGCGGAGCGCAGCAGTATCAGTCCCCAGGCCACTACCTGGTTGAAGGCGATGCTTCATCCGCCTCCTATTTCCTTGCCGCAGGTGCGATTAAAGGCGGTACGGTAAAAGTGACGGGCATTGGCCGCAACAGCGTGCAGGGCGATATCCGTTTTGCTGACGTGCTGGAAAAAATGGGCGCGGTGGTGACCTGGGGCGATGACTTCATCTCCTGCACCCACGGTGAGCTGAACGCCATCGATATGGATATGAACCATATTCCGGATGCGGCGATGACCATTGCCACCGCTGCGCTGTTTGCGAAAGGCACCACCACGCTGCGAAACATTTACAACTGGCGTGTGAAAGAGACGGACCGCCTGTTCGCGATGGCAACCGAGCTGCGTAAAGTAGGGGCGGAGGTAGAAGAGGGCGAAGACTACATTCGCGTCACGCCGCCGGCAAAACTGCAATTTGCAGAAATTGGCACCTACAACGATCACCGCATGGCGATGTGTTTCTCGCTGGTGGCGTTGTCCGATACGCCAGTTACTATCCTTGATCCGAAGTGTACGGCAAAAACGTTCCCGGACTACTTCGAACAGCTGGCGCGCATTAGCACCCTGGCCTGATTATCATATGCCGCATCACCTGATGCGGCATTTCCTTACGCTTTCTGACACTCATCCTCTTTCATTTCTTCTACACTCTGCTTCAATCATTCCGTAATTTGCACGCAAAGGTAACAGTTGCGCACGTTGGCGCGTATAATGCGCGGCGTTCATGTAAACGGTATGCCTTAATTAAGGAGAAAAAGATGACGGCAATTGCCCCGGTAATCACCATTGATGGGCCAAGTGGCGCAGGGAAAGGTACTCTGTGCAAAGCGATGGCGGAAGCATTGCAATGGCATCTTTTAGATTCGGGAGCAATCTATCGCGTGCTGGCGCTGGCTGCGCTGCACCATCATGTGGATGTGGCGTCTGAAGAAGCGCTGGTACCGCTGGCTGCGCATCTGGATGTGCGTTTTGTCTCGACCGATGGCAACCTTGAAGTGATCCTGGAAGGGGAAGATGTCAGCGGTGAAATCCGTACCCAGGAAGTGGCCAATGCGGCCTCTCAGGTGGCGGCTTTCCCACGCGTTCGTGAAGCGCTGTTACGCCGCCAGCGCGGTTTCCGTGAAGCGCCGGGGCTGATCGCCGACGGCCGCGACATGGGAACCGTGGTATTCCCTGATGCGCCAGTGAAAATTTTCCTTGACGCCTCTTCAGAAGAACGTGCTCAACGCCGCATGCTTCAGTTGCAGGAAAAGGGGTTTAGTGTTAACTTTGATCGCCTTTTATCTGAGATAAAAGAGCGCGATGACCGCGATCGTAACCGCGCCGTCGCTCCACTTGTTCCCGCGCAAGACGCATTAGTGCTGGATTCAACCAGTTTAACTATTGAGCAAGTGATTGAAAAAGCGCTACAATATGCGCGCCAAAAACTGGCACTCGCGTAATCGCGACCGATTTAGCAGTACCCCCGCTGCAAGGGATTGACGGCGGGTATGTGAAACAACCCCATCCGGCACGGAGCCAGGTGGACGTTAATATTAACCTGAAGATTAAACATGACTGAATCTTTTGCTCAACTGTTTGAAGAATCCTTAAAAGAAATCGAAACCCGTCCGGGTTCCATCGTTCGTGGCGTTGTTGTTGCTATCGACAAAGACGTTGTACTGGTTGACGCCGGTCTGAAATCTGAGTCTGCCATCCCGGCTGAGCAGTTCAAAAACGCCCAGGGCGAGCTGGAAATCCAGGTAGGTGACGAAGTTGACGTTGCTCTGGACGCAGTAGAAGACGGCTTCGGCGAAACCCTGCTGTCTCGTGAGAAAGCTAAACGTCACGAAGCATGGATCACGCTGGAAAAAGCTTACGAAGAAGCTGAAACTGTGGTCGGTGTTATCAACGGCAAAGTTAAAGGTGGCTTCACTGTTGAGCTGAATGGTATTCGTGCGTTCCTGCCAGGTTCTCTGGTAGACGTTCGTCCAGTCCGTGACACCCTGCACCTCGAAGGCAAAGAGCTTGAGTTCAAAGTAATCAAGCTGGACCAGAAGCGTAACAACGTTGTTGTTTCCCGTCGTGCCGTTATCGAATCCGAAAACAGCGCAGAACGCGATCAGCTGCTGGAAAACCTGCAGGAAGGCATGGAAGTCAAAGGTATCGTTAAGAACCTCACTGACTACGGCGCATTCGTTGACCTGGGCGGCGTTGATGGCCTGCTGCACATCACCGACATGGCGTGGAAACGCGTTAAGCACCCAAGCGAAATCGTGAACGTGGGCGACGAAATCACTGTTAAAGTGCTGAAGTTCGACCGCGAGCGTACTCGTGTATCCCTCGGCCTGAAACAGCTGGGCGAAGATCCATGGGTAGCTATCGCTAAGCGTTACCCAGAAGGTACTAAACTGACTGGTCGCGTTACCAACCTGACTGACTACGGCTGCTTCGTTGAAATCGAAGAAGGCGTTGAAGGTCTGGTGCACGTTTCCGAAATGGACTGGACCAACAAAAACATCCACCCATCCAAAGTTGTTAACGTTGGTGATGTAGTGGAAGTGATGGTTCTGGATATCGACGAAGAACGTCGTCGTATCTCCCTGGGCCTGAAGCAGTGCAAAAACAACCCATGGCAGCAGTTCGCGGAAACCCACAACAAGGGCGACCGTGTTGAAGGTAAAATCAAGTCTATCACTGACTTCGGTATCTTCATCGGCCTGGACGGCGGCATCGATGGCCTGGTTCACCTGTCTGACATCTCCTGGAACGTTGCAGGCGAAGAAGCAGTTCGTGAATACAAAAAAGGCGACGAAATCGCAGCAGTTGTTCTGCAAGTTGACGCAGAGCGTGAGCGTATCTCCCTGGGCGTTAAACAGCTCGCAGAAGATCCGTTCAACAACTGGGTTGCACTGAACAAGAAAGGCGCAATCGTAAACGGTAAAGTGACTGCTGTTGACGCTAAAGGCGCAACCGTAGAACTGGCTGACGGCGTTGAAGGTTACCTGCGCGCTTCCGAAGCTTCACGTGACCGCGTTGAAGATGCAACTCTGGTTCTGAGCGTTGGTGACGACGTTGAAGCTAAGTTCACCGGTGTTGACCGTAAGAACCGTGCAATCAGCCTGTCTGTTCGTGCTAAAGACGAAGCTGATGAGAAAGATGCAATCGCAACTGTGAACAAACAGGAAGATGCAAACTTCTCTAACAACGCAATGGCTGAAGCTTTCAAAGCAGCTAAAGGCGAGTAAGTTCAGGTTCGCACCATCATTTGAGCTGTAACGCATTTACAGCGCGAGGATGGAGAGCAGACTTGACAGATTGCAGGATTCGTCCTGTAATCAATAACAAAGGGCGGCTACGGCCGCCCTTGTTTAATAAGCTGTTCAGCTAATGGGTTTGAAAGGAACCGGAGGAATCATGACCAAGTCAGAATTGATTGAAAGACTTGCCAGTCAGCAACCGCATATCCCTGCTAAGGCTGTGGAAGATGCCGTTAAAGAGATGCTGGAGCATATGGCTACCACTCTTGCCCAGGGCGAGCGCATTGAAATCCGCGGTTTCGGTAGTTTTTCCCTGCACTATCGTGCACCACGTACCGGGCGTAACCCGAAGACTGGCGATAAAGTGGAGCTGGAAGGAAAGTATGTTCCGCACTTTAAGCCGGGTAAAGAACTGCGCGATCGCGCCAATATTTACGGTAACTGAGTTTAATCATTAGGGTTAAACTGAGTTTAAAGGAAGCACCTTAGGGTGCTTTTTTTGTATCCCGCCCCTGCATTTCTGAATACGCGCCGCATATTCATTTCCTCTTTGCTGTAAACACTTAAAAACGTTGCAGCGCCCGCTGTAAATCACGCCTTTTCTGTCTGACGACGCATCAGTCCCGCCGCATAATCGCCTGAAACATGGAGGTGAAGATGGGGATCCACGTCATCAGTATGTGCGCCATTCTGGCCATAATCCCGCTCTATTGGTTACCCGATTTGCCAGATTTGCATATTGTCTGGTTGCTGATTGCCGCAGGAGTTGCGTTATCCGTACAGCAGAGAAAATGGCTCAGGTTTTCAGGCCTGGCATTGCTTTTTATGTGCTGGGGGATCCTGGCCGCTCAGGAAAGCGTATGGCCGATGAACCATTTAACGCAAGCACCGCAGCAGGCCGAGGTGGTCATTACCGCAACGGACGGCGCAACGATGCATCAGGGAAGGATTGTCAGCCTCAATGGAAAACGCGTGTGGGCTGCCATGGGCGTGGCGCTGTATGGCAACTATCTGCCGCAAAACGTCTGCGTGGGTCAACGCTGGGCAATGACCCTGCGGCTCAGGGCGGTACACGGAGAACTCAACGATGGCGGCTATGATTCACAGAAAAATGCCTTTGCCCGACACCAGACGCTGAGTGGACGGTTTACCCATGCGGCGCTCGTTGATGAAGGCTGTAGTCTGCGTGCGCAATACCTGACATCACTACAGAATACGCTTTCCGCATATCAGTGGGGACCTGTGATCCTGGGGCTGGGAATGGGGGAGCGGCTGTCGGTCTCGCGGGAGATAAAAAACCTGATGCGTGAGACCGGAACGATGCATCTGATGGCAATCTCGGGATTACATATTGCGCTGGCCGCTTCTGTCATCTGGTTTCTGGCGCGGGGCATTCAGTTCTTCCTGCCGGGCCGCTGGATTATCTGGCAAATCCCCTTGCTGGCAGGGCTGATTTTTGCCGCGTTTTACGCATGGCTAACGGGCTTGCAGCCGCCCGCGCTGCGCACGGTTATCGCGCTTGTGGTACTGGCTGCATTAAAAATGAGCGGTCGCCAGTGGTCGCCCTGGCAGGTATGGCTTACCTGCGTGGCGGCGATCCTGGTTTTCGACCCACTGGCGATACTGTCACAAAGCCTGGCGTTGTCAGCGTTTGCGGTCGCCGCGCTTATTTTTTGGTATCAGTGGTTGCCTCTCCCGCACTGGCAACGTGGCCGGTGCCTGCGGCCGCTGGTTACGCTGTTGTATTTGCAGGTCGGTATGCTGCTGCTTCTGTTGCCGCTTCAGGTGCTGATTTTCCATGGTTTCAGTCTCTCCTCGCTGGTGGCGAATCTGTTTGCCGTTCCTCTGGTCACGTTTATCTCAGTTCCGCTGATCCTGCTCGGCATGTTTCTGCATCTGTTTCCGGTCGCTGCGCTGGAAAGTATCGTCTGGCTGGCTGCTGATAAATCTCTGGCAGGGCTTTTCTGGCTATTAAAGCATTTACCGAATGGCTGGCAGGACGTTGATGAACGCTGGCAATACCTGACGTTACTGCCGTGGCTGCTGATCATTGGCTGGCGATTCAGGGCCTTCAGCGCAGCGCCCGCAGTCTGTCTGGCAGGCAGCGTGGTGCTGGCCTTTCCCCTCTGGCACAGGGTTAAAACAGACAGCTGGTCCCTGCATATGCTGGATGTAGGGCAGGGGCTGGCGATGGTCATTGAGCGTCACGGCAAGGCCATTCTGTATGACACCGGGCTGGCATGGCCCGGTGGGGACAGTGCGCAGCAGCTGATTATCCCCTGGCTACGCTGGCATCATCTGAGACCGGAAGGGGTGATCCTGAGCCATGAACATCTCGACCACGCGGGGGGACTGGCATCGCTAAAAGCTGCCTGGCCCGCAATGTGGATCAGGAGCCCCTTATCCTGGTCCGGACATCTTCCGTGCTTTCGAGGACAGCGATGGCAGTGGCAGGGTTTAACGTTCTCCGTGCACTGGCCACCCGAAAACACCTCGGCGAAAGGTAACAATCGCTCCTGCGTGGTAAAAATCGATGACGGCGAACAGAGCGTTTTACTGACCGGAGACATTGAAGCGCAGGCAGAACTGGCAATGCTAAGCCACCGCTGGCGTCAGCTTGCGTCTACACTGATTCAGGTGCCGCATCATGGAAGTAACACGTCATCTTCAACACCGTTGCTACAGCGCGTGGAGGGGCAGGTTTCGCTGGCCTCGATGGCCCGCTATAACGCGTGGCGTTTCCCTTCCATTAAAGTGGTCCGGCGCTATCGAACGGAGGGGTATCTCTGGCTTGATACCCCGCAGTCCGGGCAGATATCTGTGACGTTTTCGCACCATAGTCGGCAAATTCGCCGCTTACGTGAACACTATTTACCGCGTTGGTATCATCAGTGGTTTGGCGCGCCCGTAGATAACGGGTAGAATATGCGGCTATTTCAACAAATGCTGGTTTTTTGAATGCATAACGACAAAGATCTCTCCACGTGGCAAACGTTCCGCCGGCTCTGGCCGATGATTGCTCCTTTCAAAGCAGGCTTGATCGTGGCGGGCGTAGCGTTAATCCTCAACGCAGCCAGCGATACGTTTATGTTATCGCTTCTCAAACCGTTACTGGATGACGGTTTCGGTAAAACGGATCGTTCAGTGCTGCTATGGATGCCGCTGGTGGTTATTGGGCTGATGATCTTACGCGGAATCTCCAGCTATGTATCCAGCTACTGCATCTCCTGGGTATCCGGTAAAGTAGTGATGACCATGCGCCGTCGGTTATTCAGCCATATGATGGGGATGCCAGTCTCATTCTTTGACAAACAGTCAACCGGTACCCTGCTGTCGCGTATTACCTACGATTCAGAGCAGGTGGCCTCGTCCTCTTCCAGCGCACTTATTACCGTTGTGCGTGAAGGCGCATCCATCATCGGCCTGTTCGCGATGATGTTCTATTACAGCTGGCAACTGTCGCTGATCCTTATTGTGCTGGCGCCGATTGTCTCCATCGCGATCCGCGTGGTATCAAAGCGTTTTCGCAACATCAGTAAAAATATGCAGAATACGATGGGGCAGGTGACGACCAGCGCCGAGCAGATGCTGAAAGGCCATAAGGAAGTGTTGATTTTCGGCGGTCAGGAAGTCGAAACCAAACGCTTTGACAAGGTCAGCAACAGAATGCGCCTGCAAGGGATGAAAATGGTATCGGCCTCGTCGATTTCCGATCCGATCATTCAGCTGATTGCCTCTCTGGCCCTGGCCTTCGTCCTGTATGCCGCCAGTTTCCCGAGCGTCATGGAAACCCTGACTGCGGGTACCATTACCGTGGTGTTCTCATCCATGATTGCGCTGATGCGTCCGCTGAAATCGCTGACTAACGTCAACGCCCAGTTCCAGCGCGGGATGGCAGCCTGTCAGACGCTGTTCAGCATCCTCGATTCCGAACAGGAAAAGGATGAAGGTACACGCGTGATCGAGCGCGCTAAAGGCGACCTGGAATTCCGTAACGTCACCTTTACCTATCCAGGCCGTGAAGTGCCGGCGCTGCGTGATATCAGCCTGTCCATCCCGGCGGGTAAAACCGTTGCGCTGGTCGGTCGTTCCGGTTCGGGCAAGTCGACCATTGCCAGCCTGATTACCCGTTTCTACGATATCGACCAGGGCGAGATCCTGCTTGATGGTCACGACCTGCGGGAATATACCCTCCAGTCGCTGCGTAACCAGGTCGCGCTGGTCTCGCAGAACGTGCATCTGTTCAACGATACGGTGGCGAACAACATTGCGTATGCCCGTACCGAAGAGTACAGCCGTGAAGAGATTGAGAATGCGGCACGTATGGCCTATGCGATGGACTTTATTAACAAAATGGATAACGGTCTGGATACGATCATTGGCGAAAACGGGGTGCTGCTCTCCGGTGGTCAGCGTCAGCGTATCGCGATTGCCCGTGCGCTGCTGCGCAACAGCCCGATTCTGATCCTCGATGAAGCAACGTCCGCACTGGATACGGAATCTGAACGCGCTATCCAGTCGGCTCTGGATGAATTACAGAAAAACCGTACCTCGCTGGTTATCGCGCACCGTCTGTCGACCATCGAACAGGCTGACGAAATCGTGGTGGTGGAAGATGGCGTGATCGTTGAACGCGGCAGCCATGCGGACCTGCTGGAACAGCGTGGTGTTTACGCCCAGCTTCATAAAATGCAGTTCGGTCAATGATTGCACGCATCTGGTCGGGGGAATCCCCTCTGTGGGTGCTGCTTCTCCCGCTCTCCTGGCTGTATGGCCTGGTGAGCGGTGCTATTCGTCTGCTTTACCGCCTCGGGATCAAGCGCGCCTGGCGCGCACCGGTACCGGTGGTGGTGGTCGGCAACCTGACGGCGGGTGGAAACGGCAAAACCCCGGTGGTGATCTGGCTGGTAGAACAGCTCCATAAACGCGGTATCCGCCCGGGAGTTGTCTCACGCGGTTACGGTGGTAAAGCGGCGCAGTATCCACTGGTGCTGAGCCCTGATACAACAACCGCTGAAGCCGGTGATGAGCCGGTACTGATTTACCAGCGTACCGGCGCGCCGGTTGCGGTATCGCCGGTGCGCAGTGATGCCGTAAAGGCACTGCTTGCGGAGCATGACGTACAAATCATTATTACCGATGATGGTTTGCAGCATTACGCGCTGGCGCGTGACAAAGAGATCGTGGTCATTGACGGCGTGCGGCGTTTTGGCAACGGCTGGTGGCTGCCAGCCGGTCCATTGCGTGAGCGTGCGTCGCGCCTGAAGAGCGTCGATGCTGTGATTGTAAACGGTGGTGAAGCCAGAGCGGGCGAAATCCCGATGCATCTTCGTCCCGGACAGGCCGTGAATATGTTGACCGGCGTGCGTAAAGACGTCGCGCAACTGGAACATCTGGTTGCGATGGCCGGTATAGGTCATCCGCCGCGTTTCTTCGCAACGCTGGAGCAGTGCGGCGCAAAGCTTGATAAACGGGTGCCGCTCGCCGATCACCAGGCGTTAGTTGCCGAAGAGGTTGAAAGGCTGGCAGCGCCGGGACAGACGCTGATCATGACGGAAAAAGACGCGGTAAAATGCCGGGCCTTTGCGAAAGAAAACTGGTGGTATTTGCCGGTTGACGCTGAACTCAGCGGCGAACAGCCGGAACATTTGCTCAAGGAACTGCTCGCGTTAGTGCAGTAACTTCTACGCGGTTCCGGTGGCGCTTTGACTGACAGGAAAACGCATGTCTCTATCGCAACTCTCACTTGCAGCCGCACGAAACTTGCATCTTGCCGCCCAGGGGCTTCTGAAAAAGCCCCGCCGCCGCGCGCAGCCAGCTGATATCCTCTCTACCGTGCAACGCATGTCGTTGCTGCAAATCGACACCATTAACATCGTGGCGCGTAGCCCGTATCTGGTCCTGTTTAGCCGCCTGGGAAACTATCCTCCGCAGTGGCTGGATAATGCGCTAAGTCAGGGCGAACTGATGGAATACTGGGCGCATGAAGCCTGTTTTCTCCCACGAAGCGATTTTGCCCTGGTGCGTCACCGCATGCTCGCCCCGGACAAAATGGGCTGGAAATACCGTCAGGAGTGGATGGTGGAACACGCGGATGAAATAGAGCAACTGATTGCCCATATTCAGGAAAACGGGCCGGTACGCTCCGCGGATTTTGAACACCCGCGAAAAGGCGCAAGCGGATGGTGGGAGTGGAAACCGCACAAACGCCATCTTGAAGGGCTGTTTACGTCGGGCAAAGTGATGGTGGTCGAGCGTCGCAACTTTCAGCGCGTCTATGACCTCACACACCGCGTTATGCCTCACTGGGACGATACGCGTGACCTGCTGTCTCAGGACGCTGCCGAAGCCATCATGCTCGGGAATAGCGCCCGCAGCCTTGGCATCTTCCGTCCACAGTGGCTGGCGGATTATTATCGTCTGCGTCAGCCGCAGCTAAAACCACTGCTGGAATTGTGGCAGCGCGAACAGCGCGTCATGCCGGTCTCGGTAGAGTCGTTAGGTGAAATGTGGTTGCATGCGGATTTGTTTCCTCTGCTGGCGCAGGCGCAGGAGGGCAAACTCCAGGCGACCCACAGTGCCGTGCTGTCGCCGTTCGACCCCGTTGTCTGGGACAGAAAGCGGGCCGGGCAGTTGTTTAATTTCAGCTACCGTCTGGAATGCTACACTCCGGCGCCCAGGCGGCAGTATGGTTATTTTGTTTTGCCGCTGCTGCACAAAGGCCAGCTAGTCGGGCGCATGGACGCTAAAATGCACCGTAAAACCGGCATGCTTGAAATTATCGCGCTCTGGCTTGAAGAGGGCATAAAGGTGACGGCTGGCCTGGAAAAAGGGTTAACGACTGCGCTCAGTGAATTTGCCCGCTGGCAGGGGGCGCATGAAATTGTACTCGGTCGCGTGCCTGCGGGGCTGTTTACGACCTGTCGAGGTGGCTGGGAAACAGGCACTCCCTGAAAAGGGAATGTGATAAGCTTTAGCGATTACCCATACGGAGGAACTATGGATCACCGTTTACTAGAAATTATTGCCTGCCCGGTGTGCAACGGCAAACTGTATTACAGCCAGGATAAACAAGAGCTGATTTGCAAACTGGACAGCCTGGCGTTCCCGCTGCGTGACGGTATTCCGGTCCTGCTGGAAAATGAAGCCCGTTCCCTGGTGGCAGAAGAGATCAAACCATGAGTTTTGTTGTCATTATCCCTGCGCGTTATGCTTCAACGCGCCTGCCAGGTAAACCGCTGGTGGATATCAATGGCAAACCGATGATTGTGCATGTCCTTGAACGGGCACACGAATCGGGCGCCGGACGCGTCATCGTCGCCACCGATCACCCGGATGTTGCGCGCGCGGTTGAGGCCGCGGGTGGGGAAGTGTGCATGACCCGTGCCGATCATCAGTCAGGCACCGAGCGCCTTGCGGAAGTCGTCGAAAAATGCGGTTTCAGCGACGAGACGGTGATTGTGAACGTGCAGGGCGATGAGCCGATGATCCCGGCGGCGATTATCCGTCAGGTGGCCGACAACCTGGCTCAGCGTCAGGTCGGGATGGCGACCCTCGCGGTGCCGATTCACCACGCTGAAGAGGCGTTCAATCCGAATGCGGTGAAAGTGGTCATGGACGCAGAGGGCTACGCGCTCTATTTCTCCCGCGCCACCATTCCGTGGGATCGCGATCGTTTCGCGCAATCGAAAGAGACGATCGGCGAAACCTTCCTGCGCCACATCGGTATTTACGGCTACCGCGCCGGCTTTATTCGTCGCTACGTCGCCTGGGCACCAAGCCCGCTGGAGCATATTGAAATGCTCGAACAGCTTCGCGTGCTGTGGTACGGCGAGAAAATTCACGTTGCGGTTGCCCAGGAAATCCCTGGCACCGGCGTGGATACCCCTGAAGATCTCGAGCGCGTACGCGTCGAAATGCGTTGATTCGCTGGCATCCCCTCGTCTGGGGGGATGCTCTCCCGCCTGGCTATTTTCCTTTTCTTTTTCATTATTGATCTCTACCGGGTGACATCCGGGTTTCGCGCGCTCATTATAAAAGCAGTAGTCTTAATGGGGGTAATCTCATATGGAACAGCTGCGTGCTGAACTCAGCCATCTCCTTGGCGAAAAGCTAAGCCGGGTGGAATGCGTGAATGAAAAGGCCGATACCGCACTCTGGTCGTTGTACGACAGTCAGGGAAACCCCATGCCGCTGATGGCCAGAAGTTTTACCTCGCCGGGCGTCGCCAGACAGCTGGCCTGGAAAATGTCGATGCTGGCGCGGGAAGGGACAGTCCGCATGCCGACGGTCTACGGCGTGATGACCCATGAGGAGCATCCCGGCCCGGATGTTCTGCTTATCGAGCGTTTACGCGGGGTTTCTGTTGAAGCCCCGACGCGTACACCGGAGCGCTGGGAACAGCTGAAAGATCAGATTGTCGAGGCTCTGCTTGCCTGGCATCGGCAGGACAGCCGGGGTCTTGTTGGCGCAGTAGACAGCACCCAGGAAAACCTGTGGCCGCTGTGGTATCGCCAGCGTGTTGAAGTGCTGTGGGGCACGCTGAACCAGTTCAACAACACCGGTTTAACGATGCAGGACAAACGTATTCTGTTCCGCACCCGGGAGTGTCTGCCGACGCTGTTTGAGGGTTTTAACGACAACTGCGTACTGGTTCACGGCAATTTCACGCTGCGCAGTATGCTTAAAGACTCGCGCAGCGACCAGCTGCTGGCGATGGTCGGGCCGGGGATCATGCTCTGGGCGCCGCGCGAGTACGAACTGTTCAGGCTGAGCGAGGGCGGGGCGGCGGAAGATTTGCTCTGGCACTATCTTCAGCGCGCCCCCGTTGCGGAGGCCTTTCTCTGGCGACGCTGGCTCTATCTTCTCTGGGATGAGGTGGCGCAGCTGGTCAACACCGGGCGCTTTAATCGCGCCAGTTTCGATCTGGCCGCAAAATCACTCCTGCCCTGGCTTGCCTGACGAACCTTTGAGCCACTGCCAGAGGCGGCCAAGCGTCTCGTAGCCGACGCGGTCGCTGTGCATCAGCCATACAGGGGACGGAATTATCCGTTCCCACGGATTGAGCGGGGCGTCAATAGCCATCTGGTTTGCCGGAGCAGGGAGCGGATGCAGACCCTGCTTCTCAAAGAAAATCATTGCGCGCGGCAGGTGTGAAGCAGAGGTCACCAGCAGGAACGGTACATCACCGATGGCCTGTTTCACTGCCGCCGCCTCTTCTTCAGTATCTTTTGGGCTGTCCAGCGTGATGATGGCGGAACGTGGTACGCCAAGCGATTCAGCCACTCTTGCTCCAGCTTCAGCAGTACTGACCGGGTTGGTTTTTGCCGCAGCGCCCGTGAAGATCATCTTCGATCCCGGATTGGCCAGCCACAGGCGGATCCCCTCGTTCAGGCGAGGCAGGCTGTTGTTGATCAGGTTCGAGCTGGGCGCCCAGTTCGGATCCCAGGTATACCCGCCGCCCAGCACCACGATATAGCCCACCTTCTGATTTCCCTGCCACGTCGGGTAGGTGTTTTCAATCGGACGTAATAAACCGTCAGCGACCGGTTGCAGGCTGAGTAACAGCAGCGCCAGCCAGCCCACGGTAACGAGGGATTTACCGCTTTTCTGAAAGCGGCTAAACCATATCAATGCCAGCCCCAGCGCGATGAGAAGCAACAGCAGGGGAAGGGGAAGCATCATGCCTCCGATATATTTTTTTAGGGTAAAAAGCATCCTTTTTGGTTCCTTTTTTAACCATACAGCAGGCGATTGTCGGTGATATTACACCAGAGTGGTTCATTCTCCGCGCGGGTGTGACAAAATAGCGGTTTTGCAGTGAGTGGAACCCTCCCAATGCGGGATCGCAATTTTGATGACATCGCGGAAAAGTTTTCGCGCAACATTTATGGCACCACCAAAGGTCAGCTTCGTCAGACGATCCTCTGGCAGGATCTGGACAAGCTGCTGGCTGAATTCGGTGACCGACCGTTGCGCGTGCTGGATGCCGGCGGTGGGGAAGGTCAGACTGCAATTCTGATGGCGCAGCGGGGACATCACGTCACGCTTTGCGATCTTTCTGCCGAGATGGTTGCGCGCGCCGGGCGAGCGGCAGAAGAGAAAGGTGTGAGCGACAACATGCATTTTATACATTGCGCCGCTCAGGACATTCCGCAGCATTTGGAAACGCAGGTTGATCTGATATTGTTTCATGCTGTGCTCGAATGGATCGCCGAACCCCAGGCGATGTTAAAAACGCTGTGGTCGATGTTGCGCCCGGGCGGTGCATTATCGCTGATGTTTTACAATGCCAACGGCCTGCTAATGCGAAACGTGCTGGTCGGCAATTTTGGCTACGTACAGCAGGGCATGTATAAAAAGAAACGACGCACGCTTTCACCGGATTTCCCCCGTGAACCGCAGCAGGTCTATGGCTGGCTGGAGGAGATCGGTTGGGAAATTACCGGCAAAACCGGCGTGAGGGTGTTTCATGATTATCTGCGTGATAAACAAAAACAGGATGACTGTTTAGACGCCTTAACAGAAATAGAGACGCGGTACTGCCGCCAGGAGCCTTATCTGAGCCTTGGCCGCTATATACACGTCACCGCGCGCAAGCCGCAGATGCAAGGATAATCTATGAGTGAATTTTCCCAGACAGTCCCCGAACTGGTTGCCTGGGCCAGGAAAAACGATTTCTCCATCTCGCTGCCGGTAGACAGACTCTCATTCCTGCTGGCGGTTGCGACGCTAAACGGCGAACGCCTGGATGGCGAAATGAGTGAAGGCGAACTGGTGGATGCGTTCCGCCACGTCAGTGATGCGTTTGAGCAAACCAGCGAAACCATTAGCGTGCGTGCCAACAACGCAATCAATGATATGGTGCGTCAACGTCTGCTGAACCGCTTTACCAGCGAGCAGGCGGAAGGAAACGCCATCTATCGTCTTACGCCACTGGGTATTGGCATTACCGACTATTACATCCGCCAGCGCGAATTTTCCACGCTGCGTCTCTCCATGCAGCTCTCTATTGTTGCAGGCGAGCTGAAGCGTGCCGCCGACGCGGCTGATGAAAACGGTGACGAATTCCACTGGCATCGCAACGTTTACGCGCCGCTGAAATATTCGGTTGCAGAGATTTTCGACAGTATCGATCTGACTCAACGTCTGATGGACGAACAGCAGCAGCAGGTGAAAGACGATATCGCTCAACTGCTTAATAAAGACTGGCGTGCGGCCATCTCCAGCTGTGAACTCTTGCTGTCAGAAACGTCCGGTACGCTGCGTGAGTTGCAGGATACGCTGGAGGCGGCGGGGGATAAGCTACAGGCCAATCTGCTGCGCATCCAGGACGCGACAATGGCGCACGACGATCTGCATTTTATCGACCGTCTGGTGTTTGATTTGCAGAGCAAGCTTGACCGCATTATCAGCTGGGGCCAGCAGTCAATCGATCTGTGGATCGGTTACGACCGCCACGTGCATAAATTTATCCGTACCGCCATCGATATGGATAAGAATCGCGTCTTTGCTCAGCGTCTGCGCCAGTCGGTACAGACCTATTTCGATGCGCCGTGGGCGCTGACCTACGCCAACGCCGATCGTCTGCTGGATATGCGCGACGAAGAGATGGCGCTGCGTGATGAAGAGGTCACCGGTGAACTGCCGCCGGATCTGGAATACGAAGAATTTAACGAAATTCGCGAGCAGCTTGCGGCGATGATCGAAGAACAGCTCGCTGTCTACAAAACCAGACAAGCACCGCTGGATCTTGGCCTCGTGGTACGCGACTATCTGGCGCAGTATCCGCGCGCGCGCCACTTCGATGTTGCCCGCATTGTTGTAGACCAGGCGGTGCGCCTGGGCATCGCACAAGCCGATTTCACCGGACTGCCGCCGAAGTGGCAGCCGATTAACGATTACGGAGCCAAGGTACAGGCGCATGTCATTGACAAATATTGAACACGTGATGCCAGTTAAGCTGGCACAGGCGCTGGCGAATCCGTTGTTTCCGGCGCTGGATAGCCAGCTGCGTGCCGGTCGTCACATTGGCCTTGACGAGCTGGATAATCACGCCTTTTTGATGGACTTTCAGGAGTACCTGGAAGAGTTTTACGCTCGCTATAACGTTGAGCTGATCCGCGCGCCGGAAGGTTTTTTCTACCTGCGTCCGCGCTCTACCACGCTTATTCCGCGCTCGGTGCTTTCCGAACTGGATATGATGGTCGGCAAAATTCTCTGCTACCTCTATCTCAGCCCGGAACGTCTGGCGAATGAAGGGATCTTCACCCAGCAGGAGCTTTACGATGAGCTGCTGTCGCTGGCGGATGAAAGCAAGCTGCTCAAGCTGGTGAATAACCGCTCAACGGGGTCCGATCTGGACCGTCAGAAATTACAGGAAAAAGTTCGCTCTTCCCTGAACCGTCTGCGCCGTCTGGGAATGGTCTGGTTCATGGGTCACGACAGCAGCAAGTTCCGTATTACCGAATCGGTCTTCCGTTTTGGCGCCGACGTGCGTGCGGGTGACGATGCGCGTGAAGCGCAGCTGCGCATGATCCGTGACGGTGAAGCGATGCCGGTGGAAAACCATTTGCAGCTCAATGACGAGCACGAAGAGAATCAGCCGGATAGCGGGGAGGAAGAGTAATGATTGAACGCGGTAAATTTCGCTCACTAACGCTGATCAACTGGAACGGCTTCTTTGCCCGAACATTCGATCTGGATGAGCTGGTGACAACGCTCTCCGGCGGTAACGGGGCGGGTAAATCCACCACCATGGCGGCCTTCGTGACGGCGCTGATCCCTGACCTGACCCTGCTGCACTTCCGTAACACCACTGAAGCGGGCGCCACGAGCGGCTCTCGTGATAAAGGTCTGCACGGTAAGCTGAAAGCGGGCGTCTGTTATTCAGTGCTGGACGTGATCAACTCCCGCCATCAGCGCGTGGTTGTAGGCGTGCGTCTGCAACAGGTTGCTGGCCGCGACCGTAAAGTAGATATCAAACCGTTTGCGATCCAGGGACTACCAACCTCCGTACAGCCGACCGCGCTGCTGACGGAAACCCTGAATGAACGTCAGGCGCGCGTCCTCACGCTTCAGGAGCTGAAAGACAAGCTGGAAGCTATCGAAGGCGTGCAGTTTAAGCAGTTTAACTCCATTACCGACTACCACTCTCTGATGTTCGATCTCGGCGTGGTAGCCCGTCGTCTGCGCAGCGCGTCAGATCGTAGTAAATACTACCGTCTGATTGAAGCCTCCCTGTACGGCGGTATCTCCAGCGCCATTACTCGCTCCCTGCGCGACTACCTGCTGCCGGAAAACAGCGGCGTGCGTAAGGCCTTCCAGGATATGGAAGCCGCGCTGCGTGAAAACCGCATGACGCTGGAAGCGATTCGCGTCACACAGTCTGACCGCGACCTGTTTAAGCACCTGATCAGCGAAGCCACCAACTACGTGGCGGCGGACTATATGCGCCACGCCAACGAGCGCCGTATTCATCTCGATCAGGCGCTGGAATACCGCCGCGAGCTGTTTACCTCCCGCAAACAGCTGGTGGCTGAGCAGTATAAGCATGTCGAAATGGCGCGCGAACTGGGCGAGCACAACGGTGCGGAAGGGGATCTGGAAGCCGATTACCAGGCGGCCAGCGATCACCTGAACCTGGTGCAGACCGCGCTGCGTCAGCAGGAAAAAATCGAGCGCTATGAAGCCGATCTGGATGAGCTGCAAATTCGTCTTGAAGAGCAAAATGAAGTGGTGGCCGAAGCTGCCGAATTGCAGGAAGAGAACGAAGCCCGCGCGGAAGCCGCGGAGCTGGAAGTGGATGAGCTGAAAAGCCAGCTTGCTGATTACCAGCAGGCGCTGGATGTGCAGCAGACGCGTGCGATTCAGTACAACCAGGCGTTGCAGGCGTTGCAGCGTGCCAAAGAGCTGTGCCATCTGCCGGACCTGACCCCGGAAAGCGCTGACGAATGGCTGGATACTTTCCAGGCCAAAGAGCAGGAAGCCACTGAGAAACTGCTTTCTCTCGATCAGAAAATGAGCGTGGCGCAAACGGCGCATAGCCAGTTTGAGCAGGCGTACCAGCTGGTGGTGGCGATTAACGGTCCGCTGGCGCGTAACGAAGCGTGGGACGTGGCCCGTGAGCTGCTGCGCGACGGCGTCAATCAACGCCATCTGGCCGAACAGGTGCAGCCGCTGCGCATGCGCCTGAACGAGCTGGAACAGCGTCTGCGTGAACAGCAGGAAGCCGAGCGTCTGCTGGCGGAATTCTGCAAGCGTCAGGGTAAAAATTACGATTTCGACGAGCTTGAGGCCCTGCACCAGGAGCTGGAAGCGCGCATTGCGGCCCTGTCCGATACCGTATCGAATGCCAGCGAACAGCGCATGACGCTGCGTCAGGAGCTGGAACAGCTTCAGTCCCGTTCGAAGACGCTCTTGCAGCGTGCGCCGATCTGGCTGGCTGCACAAAGCAGCCTGAACCAGCTCAGCGAACAGTGTGGCCAGGAGTTTGCCTCCAGCCAGGACGTCACCGAATACATGCAACAGCTGCTGGAGCGTGAGCGTGAAGCGATTGTTGAGCGTGACGAAGTGGGCGCGCGCAAGCGTGACGTCGATGAAGAGATCGAGCGTTTAAGCCAGCCTGGCGGCTCAGAAGATCCGCGCCTGAATGCCTTAGCCGAGCGTTTCGGCGGCGTGCTGCTGTCTGAAATTTACGACGATGTCGGCCTGGACGATGCGCCGTACTTCTCCGCGCTGTATGGTCCATCCCGTAACGCGATTGTGGTGCCGGATCTGTCGCTGATTTCGGACCAGCTTGCAGGGCTGGAAGACTGCCCGGAAGATCTCTACCTCATCGAAGGGGATCCGCAGTCGTTTGATGACAGCGTATTCAGCGTCGACGAGCTGGAAAAAGCGGTGGTGGTGAAAATCGCCGATCGCCAGTGGCGCTATTCGCGCTTCCCGGAACTGCCGCTGTTTGGCCGCGCCGCGCGTGAAAACCGTATTGAAAGCCTGCACGCTGAGCGCGAAACGCTTTCTGAACGTTTTGCAACCCTGTCGTTTGATGTTCAAAAAACGCAGCGTCTGCATCAGGCGTTCAGCCGCTTTATCGGCAGCCACCTGGGCGTTGCCTTTGAGCCCGATCCGGAAGCTGAAATCCGCAAGCTCAACACCCGCCGTGGTGAGCTGGAGCGTGCGCTTGCCAGCCATGAAAATGACAACCAGCAAAGCCGCGTGCAGTTCGAGCAGGCGAAAGAGGGCGTTGCGGCCCTTAACCGCATCCTGCCGCGCCTGAACCTGCTGGCGGACGATACGCTCGCCGACCGCGTAGACGAAATTCAGGAACGTCTGGACGAAGCGCAGGAAGCCGCGCGCTTTGTGCAGCAGCACGGTAATCAGCTGGCAAAACTGGAGCCGATGGTTTCCGTTCTCCAGAGCGACCCGGAACAGTTTGAGCAGTTAAAAGAGGATTACGCCTGGTCACAGCAGGTGCAGCGCGAAGCGCGTCAGCAGGCGTTTGCCCTGACGGAAGTGGTGCAACGTCGCGCGCACTTCGGCTACTCCGATTCAGCAGAAATGCTGAGCGGGAA
Source organism: Enterobacter cloacae complex sp. 6730903 (assembly GCF_048283985.1). Lineage (NCBI taxonomy): Bacteria > Pseudomonadati > Pseudomonadota > Gammaproteobacteria > Enterobacterales > Enterobacteriaceae > Enterobacter > Enterobacter cloacae complex sp. 6730903. The sequence continues at coordinate 23,591 of NZ_JBLVXX010000026.1, forward strand.
CAGCGATCTTAATGAAAAGCTGCGCCAGCGTCTTGAGCAGGCCGAAGCAGAGCGTACGCGCGCCCGTGAAGCGATGCGTACTCACGCCGCACAGCTGAGCCAGTACAGCCAGGTGATGGCATCGCTGAAAAGCTCCTTCGACACCAAGAAAGAGCTGTTAAACGATCTGCACAAAGAGTTGCAGGACATCGGCGTGCGCGCCGACAGCGGTGCAGAAGAGCGGGCGCGTATTCGCCGCGATGAGCTGCATGCTCAGCTCAGTAACAACCGCGCGCGTCGTAATCAGCTCGAAAAAGCGCTGACCTTCTGTGAAGCGGAGATGGACAACCTGACGCGGCGCCTGCGCAAGCTGGAACGTGACTATCACGAGATGCGTGAACAGGTTGTGACCGCGAAGGCGGGCTGGTGCGCGGTGATGCGCATGGTGAAAGATAACAACGTGGAGCGTCGTCTGCACCGTCGCGAGCTGGCGTACCTGTCAGCCGATGAACTGCGCTCTATGTCGGATAAGGCGCTGGGTGCGCTGCGTCTGGCGGTGGCGGATAACGAACACCTGCGCGACGTGCTGCGTATGTCCGAAGATCCGAAGCGTCCTGAGCGCAAAATTCAGTTCTTCGTGGCGGTTTATCAGCACTTACGCGAGCGTATTCGTCAGGACATCATCCGTACCGACGATCCGGTGGAAGCGATCGAACAGATGGAGATCGAGCTGGGCCGTCTGACGGAGGAGCTGACCTCCCGCGAGCAGAAGCTGGCAATCGGCTCCCGCAGCGTGGCGAATATTATTCGTAAAACCATTCAGCGCGAGCAGAACCGTATCCGTCAGCTGAACCAGGGCCTGCAAAGCGTGTCGTTTGGCCAGGTCAACAGCGTGCGGCTGAACGTGAACGTGCGTGAAGCGCACTCCACGCTGCTGGACGTGCTGTCTGAACAGCACGAACAGCACCAGGATCTGTTCAACAGTAACCGCCTGACCTTCTCCGAAGCGCTGGCGAAGCTGTATCAGCGTCTGAATCCGCAGATTGACATGGGCCAGCGTACGCCGCAAACCATCGGCGAGGAGCTGCTGGACTACCGTAACTATCTGGAAATGGAAGTTGAGGTTAACCGTGGCTCAGACGGCTGGCTGCGCGCGGAATCCGGTGCGCTCTCTACTGGTGAAGCCATCGGTACCGGTATGTCGATTCTGGTGATGGTGGTGCAGAGCTGGGAAGATGAAGCGCGTCGTCTGCGCGGCAAAGACATCTCTCCATGCCGTCTGCTGTTCCTCGATGAAGCCGCGCGTCTCGACGCCCGCTCCATCGCCACGCTGTTTGAGCTTTGCGAGCGGCTCGATATGCAGCTCATCATCGCGGCGCCGGAAAACATCAGTCCGGAAAAAGGGACAACCTATAAGCTGGTGCGTAAGGTGTTCCAGAATAGTGAACACGTGCACGTCGTGGGCCTGCGTGGTTTCGCCCCGCAGCCACCGGAGTCATTACCGGGCACGGCTGACGCCTCTTAACCCGGGGTGCGACAAATAGCGGCGCTCATGCGCCGCTTTTTTTATTCACTTAACTTGTGTTCAGGGCTGCGTTATCTTTAAACTTCTTTACATAAGGTAAGGCAGCAGCGAGTATGCCTTTCTATACTGAAGGAAAGCTCCAGAATAATGGGCATGTCGTGAAAAACAGGGGGCAAGGGATGTTGCTTAAGAAAAATCGTGGTCGTCAGCTGTCTGCGCTGAGTTTGTGCCTGACAGTGATGTTTGCTCCACTGTTTACCGCTCAGGCCGATGAGCCTGAAATTGTACCGACTGACAGCTCCGCGACGATGGGCGCGCAGCCGACGTCGCTGTCACAACCGCTGGATCAGTCTCCGGCGACGGCCATCATGGCCGGCATTAAACCGCTGCCGGAAGGCATCGATACTGAATCATTACGCCAGCAGCTTATGACCGGGCTGCCCTCGGGCTATACTCCCGCTTATATTAACCAGCTCACGCTGCTTTACGCTGCGCGCGATATGAAACCGATGTGGGAAAATCGCGAGGCGGTACGAGCCTTCCAGCAGCAGCTGGCTGAAGTGGCGATTGCAGGTTTTCAACCGCAGTTCACGACCTGGGTTGAACTCCTGACCGACCCTGCCGTTACCGGACAGGCGCGTGACGTGGTGCTGTCTGATGCCATGATGGGCTACTTACAGTTTGTGGCGGGGATTTCGGTGAACGGCAACCGCTGGTTATACAGCAGTAAACCGTACAAGCTGGCGACGCCTGCGCTGTCCGTCATTAACCAGTGGCAGCTGTCGCTGGATAACGGCGAACTGCCGCGCTTTATCGCAAGCCTTGCGCCTGCCCATCCGCAATATGCCACGATGCATCAGTCGCTTCTTGAGCTGGTTGCGGATTCCCGCCCGTGGCCTCAGCTGCGCGGCACCACAACGCTGCGTCCGGGGCAGTGGAGCAGCGATGTGCCTGCGATCCGCGAAATTATGAAACGCTCCGGCATTCTCGACAGCGGTCCTAAAATTGCGCTGCCCGGCGACGAGACGCAAAGCGCGGTTGTCAGCCCGTCGGCGCCGGTAAAAGAGAAAACCGCCGTTGCGCTGAGCAATAAGCCCGCCGCTTACGATCGCGAGCTGGTCGCCGCAGTGAAGCAGTTCCAGGCCGCGCAGGGGCTTGGCCCTGACGGCGTGATTGGTCCATCGACTCGCGACTGGCTGAACGTCTCTCCGGCCCAGCGGGCAGGGGTGCTGGCGTTGAATATCCAGCGCTTGCGCTTGCTACCGGGCACGTTATCCACCGGCATCATGGTCAACATTCCGGCGTACTCCCTGGTCTACTATCAGGACGGTAGTGAAGTGCTGGCGTCCCGCGTGATTGTCGGTCGACCTGACCGCAAAACGCCGATGATGAGCAGCGCGCTGAATAACGTGGTGGTTAACCCGCCGTGGAACGTGCCGCCGACGCTGGCGCGCAAAGATATCCTGCCTAAGGTCTGGAATGACCCGGGTTATCTGGAGCGACACAACTATACGGTGATGCGGGGCTGGAACAGCAAAGAAGCGATTGACCCCTGGATGGTCGACTGGTCAACGATTACGCCTTCGAACCTGCCGTTCCGTTTCCAGCAGGCACCGGGCGCACATAACTCGCTGGGACGTTACAAATTCAATATGCCAAGTTCGGACGCTATCTACCTGCATGATACCCCGAACCATAATCTGTTTCAGAAAGATGCACGCGCGCTTAGCTCGGGCTGTGTTCGCGTGAACAAGGCCTCGGAGCTGGCGAATATGCTGTTGCAGGATGCAGGCTGGAACGATACGCGGATATCAGATGCCCTGAAGCAGGGGGATACGCGTTACGTCAATATCCGCCACAATATTCCGGTCAATCTTTACTATCTGACGGCGTTTGTAGGCGCGGACGGACGCACCCAGTATCGTACAGATATTTACAATTATGATCTGACAGCGCGATCCGGCGCACAAATTTTGCCAAAAGCGGAACAATTAATCAGGTAAATGAAGTAGTTCGGTAAAAATGATTGTCGTAAGTTATGGTGAATATGAGGCGATCTGGCTGCAAGCCGCGTATTCACTGGGGTTGGGCGCCTTGACGTAGCAGGCTTTGCCAGTTATGGTGCCCTTCGTGCGCTAAGCATATTGACAATTTCTTTTACCTGTAGACCTGATTATCATGGACAAATTTGACGCTAATCGCCGCAAATTGCTGGCGTTAGGTGGCGTTGCGCTGGGCGCAGCAGCCATCCTTCCGACGCCAGCATTTGCCACCCTCTCGACACCTCGTCCGCGTATTTTAACGCTCAACAATCTGCATACTGGTGAGACGCTTAAAGCGGAATTTTTCGATGGCAGAGGCTATATTCAGGATGAATTAGCAAGACTCAACCATTTTTTCCGTGATTTCCGCGCGAATAAAATCAAAGCCATCGACCCTGGATTATTCGATCAGCTTTACCGCTTGCAGGGACTGCTGGGGACCAAAAGGCCGGTGCAACTCATTTCTGGCTATCGCTCTCTGGATACCAACAATGAACTGCGCGCCCACAGCCGTGGGGTAGCGAAAAAAAGCTATCACACTAAAGGGCAGGCGATGGATTTCCATATTGAAGGCGTTTCGTTAGCCAATATTCGCAAAGCGGCGTTATCTATGCGCGCAGGTGGTGTAGGATACTACCCACGTAGCAACTTTGTGCATATTGATACCGGGCCGGTTCGGCACTGGTAATAACGAAACACAGGAGCAGTATGAACTATCGTATTATTCCGGTTACCGCGTTCTCACAGAACTGTTCATTGATCTGGTGTGAACAAACTAAACTGGCCGCGCTTGTTGATCCCGGTGGCGACGCTGAGACAATCAAGCAGGAAGTCGCTGCCAGCGGTGTAACGCTGATGCAGATTTTACTCACCCATGGTCATCTCGACCATGTGGGTGCAGCGGCAGAACTGGCTGAACACTACGATGTGCCGATTATCGGCCCGGAAAAAGAAGATGAGTTCTGGCTTCAGGGGCTGCCTGCCCAAAGCCGCATGTTTGGTCTGGATGAGTGTCAGCCACTGACACCGGACCGCTGGCTGAACGAAGGCGATCGCGTTAACGTAGGGAATGTAACTTTACAGGTGTTGCATTGCCCAGGGCATACGCCCGGCCATATCGTCTTCTTTGATGACGTGTCGCGCCTGCTGATTTCCGGTGACGTGATTTTCAAAGGGGGCGTAGGACGCAGCGATTTCCCACGCGGCGATCACGGTCAGCTGATTCAGTCGATTAAGCAGAAGTTATTGCCGTTAGGTGATGATGTGACGTTTATCCCTGGACACGGACCAATGTCAACGCTGGGCGATGAGCGGTTGCATAACCCGTTCCTTCAGGATGAAATGCCTGTCTGGTAAAGCCGATTAAATAAAAAAGCCTGCGCGATGCAGGCTTTTTTTATGGGGGCTGGTTACAGCACCGCGACAATGGCTTCGCACAGCGGCGCCATGTTGTCAGGCGTCATACCTGCAACGTTCACGCGGCCAGAGGCAACGGCATACACGCCAAACTCTTCACGCAGGCGCAGCACCTGCTCTTTGGTCAGGCCGCTGAAGGAGAACATGCCGTTCTGCTTGATGATGAAGCTGAAGTCACGGTCAGCGCCTTTCTCAGCCAGCGTGTTCACAAACAGCAGACGCATGCGCTGAATGCGCTGACGCATATCGTTCAGCTCTTGCTCCCAGATTGCGCGCAGCGCATCGTTGCTCAGGATCGTCGCGACCACAGACGCACCGTGTGCCGGTGGGTTAGAGTAGTTAGCGCGGATCACGGACTTCATCTGGCTGAATGCGCGATCGACGGTTTGATCGTCAGCGGCCACCAGCGTACAGGCGCCGACACGCTCGTTATACAGACCAAAGTTCTTGGAATAGGAGCTTGCGACAATCAGCTCCTGATGCACGGCGGCGAATGCGCGCAGACCTTCAGCATCTTCTTCCAGACCACGGGCAAAGCCCTGGTAAGCGAAGTCGAACAGCGGCAGCCAGCCTTTTTCAACGGACAGCTTAGCCAGCTGTTCCCACTGCTCAAGAGTAGGATCGATACCGGTTGGGTTATGGCAGCAGCCGTGGAACAGCACCACATCGCCCGCCTGGGCTTCGCTCAGGCTGGCCAGCAGGCCGTCGAAATCCAGCGCGTGGTTTGCCGCGTCGTAGTACGCGTATTCACGCACTTCCAGACCCGCAGAATTGAACACACTCTTGTGGTTCGGCCAGCTTGGATTGCTTACCCACACACGCTTCACAGAGGTGTTTTTCGCCAGGAAATCTGCCGCCACGCGCAGTGCGCCGGTACCGCCTGGGGTCTGCGCCGTGCGGGCGCGTTTTTCGCTCACAATGGTGCTGCCTTTGCCGAACAGCAGCTCCTGGGTGCAGCGACCAAATTCAGGGATACCATCAATACCGAGGTAGTTTTTGGTGGTTTCGTTTTCCAGCAGATACTGCTCAGCTTTTTTCACGCTGGTCAGTACCGGAGTTTTGCCGGTTTCATCTTTATATACACCAATACCCAGGTTGATTTTGCCAGGGCGGTCGTCGGCACGAAACAGATCGGCCAGGCCCAGAATTGGGTCGGCAGGAGCGGCAGTAATGTTCTCAAACATGACGAAGTTCCATTGTGATTACAGAAGTGAAATCCGCTATCAGGTTAACGGTAGATTTACAAAATGCCAACCGTTTGCGACGAAAAGCGTGCGGCTTTTCAAAAGTCGCTATTATTTTCTCTCAGGAATAAAAAAACAGGGCCGAAGCCCTGTTCATTAAGCATATAACAACGAGGTGTGCTGATTAGAACTGGTAAACCAGACCCAGAGCCACGATATCGTCGTTGTTGATGCCCAGCTTGTTGTCGTCTTTCAGCTGGTTGATCTGATAGTCAACATAGGTAGACATGTTTTTGTTGAAGTAGTATGTCGCACCAACGTCGATGTAGTTGATGTAGTCTTCGTCACCGATACCTTCTACGTCTTTCGCTTTAGATTTGTAGTAAGCGATGGATGGACGCAGACCGAAGTCGAACTGGTACTGAGCGACGACAGAGAAGTCCTGAGACTTGTTAGCGAAACCACGGCTGCCCAGACGCGCTGCGTTACGCATCTCGCCATAAATAGCTGCCAGGTAGATGTTGTTCGCGTCATATTTCAGGCCGGTTGCCCACTGCTCAGCTTTGTCGCCTTTACCCCAATCCAGCGTCTGCTGGTTGTTGGTACGGTCAGCTGCACCATAAGCACCCACAATGCCGAAACCGTCGAAATCATAGCTCAGAGAAGTTGCCCAGCCGTCACCGTTGGAACGTACTGCGTCATCACGTTCATTTTTGCCCAGGTACTGAACACCAAAGTTCAGACCGTCAACCAGGCCGAAGAAGTTGCTGTTACGGTAAGTCGCCAGACCACCCGTACGGCCTGCGAAGAAGTTATCGCTCGCGCCGGTGTCGCCGCCGAACTCAGGCAGCATATCGGTGATGCCGATTGCGTCATAGACCAGACCGTAGTTACGACCGTAGTCGAAGGAGCCTGCGTCACCAAATTTCAGACCTGCGAATGCCAGACGGGTTTTGTTGCCGTTCTGTGCATCGCCACCTTCAGAGTTGTTACCCTGGAAGTTGTATTCCCACTGACCGTAACCAGTCAGCTGATCGTTGATCTGAGTTTCACCTTTGAAGCCCAGACGCGCGTAAGTGTTGTCGCCATCGTTGCCCGCGTAATCAGAGAAGTAATGCAGGCCAACTGCTTTCCCGTAAAGATCTAATTTGTTGCCGTCTTTGTTATAGATTTCAGCAGCGTTTGCTGCACCGGCTACCAGCAGGGCAGGGACTACCACTGCCAGGATATTGCGCTTCATCATTATTTATTACCCTCATTGGTTTTTTTATGACACTCGCCACTGCCGCCAATAAATTCTGTCAATAAATATTTCCGGAACTATTGATGAGAGTTAGGTGTCTTTATGTGTCTGACAGGCATCTTTCCATTCATAGAACCGTTTCGCTACACTGAAAGTGCTACAATCTTCAAGATTCAGTTACCAAAAGAAAATATGTGTAACTAAATATGTATTTTTGGGAACTTTGTGAAGCACCTCAAATTTCAGTGCCGCCTGGCGAATTAAACATCCGTTTTATTCTTATATATATGATTTCCTTATGTTTAATTTAGCTAAAGGCCTTTCGTATAAACAGAAGTTAAACGGCTCATTTTTCTTATGATCGACAAAAGCCATCCAGATGGCTGTGAAATTGGTTGTTTTTTATGCTATTGCGTAAGAATTGTTTTAAGCGCAATAAGAGTGTGGTTATTTTTTTGTCTCAGGATATTTCGTGGAAACAAAACGTAACAGGTAGAGGTAATAGCGGGGTTGTGGTTTAAAGACGCTTACTTCTGACTGACGAAAACTGACATTGCAGGATAAAATAATGGCCAGCATTTGCTGGCCATTAATGATTTGGTCGGTTAGAAACTTGCGTTACGCGGTGTGCGTGGGAACGGAATCACATCACGTACGTTCTGAACACCTGTTACGTAAGCAATCAGACGTTCGAAGCCCAGGCCAAAGCCGGAGTGTGGAACGGTGCCGTAGCGACGGAGATCGCGATACCAGCTGTAGTCCGCCGGGTTAAGGCCCATCTCCTGCATACGCGCGTCCAGCACATCCAGGCGCTCTTCACGCTGGGAGCCACCGATGATCTCACCGATGCCCGGCGCGAGGACATCCATCGCGGCAACGGTTTTACCGTCTTCGTTAAGGCGCATATAGAACGCCTTAATGTCTTTCGGATAGTTTTTTACCACAACCGGTGCTTTAAAGTGCTTCTCTGCCAGATAACGTTCGTGCTCGGAGGAGAGATCCACGCCCCAGTAAACCGGGTTTTCGAATTTCTCGCCGCATTTTTCCAGGATAGCGACCGCGTCGGTGTAATCGACCTGCGCGAAGTCTGCGGAGACGAAGCGCTCAAGACGGGCGATGGCGTCGTTATCGACACGCTCAGCGAAGAATTTCATGTCGTCTGCGCGCTCTTCGAGAACGGCTTTAAACACGTATTTCAGCATCGCTTCTGCCAGGGCTGCCGCGTCATTCAGATCGGCAAAGGCCACTTCCGGCTCCAGCATCCAGAATTCCGCCAGGTGACGGCTGGTGTTGGAGTTTTCCGCACGGAAGGTTGGGCCGAAGGTATAGATCTTAGACAGCGCACAGGCGTAGGTTTCACCGTTGAGCTGGCCGGAAACCGTCAGGAAGGCTTCTTTACCAAAGAAGTCTTTGTCGTAATCGACTTTACCTTCCGGCGTACGCGGCAGGTTTTCCATATCCAGCGTTGAAACGCGGAACATTTCACCTGCGCCTTCGGTATCGGAAGCCGTGATCAGCGGAGTAGAAACCCAGAAGTAACCTTGCTCGTCAAAGAAGCGATGCAGCGCCTGCGCCAGCGTATGACGCACGCGGGCAACCGCACCAATCAGGTTGGTGCGCGGACGCAGGTGCGCGACTTCACGCAGATATTCGATGCTGTGACGCTTCGCAGCCATCGGGTAGGTGTCCGGATCTTCAACCCAGCCGGTCACTTCCACCGAGGTCGCCTGAATTTCGTAGCTCTGACCCTGGCCCGGAGAGGCCACCACAACACCGGTGACGATCACGGAACAGCCGGTTGTCAGGTGCAGAACGTCATCATTGTAATTGGGCAGAGAATTATTAATGACGGCCTGTACAGGATCAAAGCAGGAACCGTCATAGACGGCGAGGAAGGAGATGCCAGCTTTAGAATCTCGGCGAGTACGCACCCATCCGCGCACGGTGACCTCCTGGTCAACGGCGACACGGCCCTGGAGTACGTCGGCTACAGGCACAACGCTCATAATATTCTCTCTGTTAATAGTCGGAAAAAATAAACACTTGTCCGCCCTTATAGGGGGGATATCTATGTTACCTGCCATCCGCTATCAGACAAGTAAATTTCACCGTCTTAAGAGAAGAAATAAGAAATTAATAAGAGAAGGGGAGCCATGAAGGCTCCCCCGAAGCCGTTAGCTGGCTTTTTTAACCTGAGGCAGATCGAAGGCTTTACGTAATGCGCGGACAAACGCTTTGTCATGGCAGATGGTTTTGCCCGGACTGTCGGAGAGCTTCGCGACCGGCTTACCGTTACATTCCACCAGTTTTATGACGATGTTCAGCGGTTTCACCTGAGGAATATCACAGGTTAACCGCGTACCAATCCCGAAACTCAGGTTCACCCGCGATGAGAAATGGCGATAAAGGTCGACGGCTTTCGCCAGGTCAAGGTTATCGGAGAAGACCAGCACCTTACTCATGGGGTCGATGCCCAGTTTTTCGTAATGGGCGATGGCTTTCTCACCCCATTCAACCGGGTCCCCGGAATCATGGCGCAAACCCTGGTAGCGTTCGGCAAACTCAGGGCCAAAGTCGCGCAGGAACGCGTCCATGGTAATGCAGTCGGTAAGGGCAATACCCAGCCGATCCGGGTATTCCTCTAGCCACGCGGCGAGGGCGGCGCGCTGGCTGTTGGCAAGGTCAGGGCTGATCTGCTGGTGCGCCTGGAACCATTCGTGCGCCTGGGTGCCCATAGGCGTTAAATCAAGGCGACGTGCCAGATCGTAGTTACTGGTGCCAACGAACCACGGCTCCTGTTGCAGACGTCTGACAATGGCTTCCTGAACCTCGCGAGAGAAGCGGCGGCGCGTGCCAAAGTCCATCAGACGGAATCGGGACATATCCAGCCCTTCGGTCAGTCTGGAAAACTCAACGAGTTTATTCTCCAGAGCGGCAACCGCCTGCGTCACACCGGTTTCAGGGGAGCGATAGCGGTGGGCCAGCTCGCTGATCACGGCCAGAAGCGGCACTTCCCACATGATCACCTCACGCCACGGGCCGGTCAGACGAATGTCCAGCTTGCCGTTATCATTGGTGACGGTGACCTGTTCCGGGTTATAGCGGAACTCACGCAGCCAGTTCAGATAATCCGCTTTAAAGAAAGGCAGGCCTGAAAGCCACTGATATTCGTCATCGGTGAGCGCCAGATGCTGCATGGCCTCGACCTGTTCACGAATGGAATCTGCGTAGATACCCAGCAAGTCGTCACCCCGGCAGCGAAATTCCGCCGCAACATGGACATCATGATAGTGGTGAAACACGGCTTGCTGCATATGCAGCTTGTACGCGTCGGTATCCAGCAACGTATGCAGAACCGGAGAAGCGAATTGAGTCATAGGTGCGCTGTAGCATCCTCTCACGGGAGCGTTTAGTACAATAAACAACTCCGGAGTATACCCTGTTTAGTGATTTATTGAACCCCGATCACAACATAAGCACACTTTATGGTCGAGAGCATTTCGTGCCCCGTGTTATAAAAATGTAGCTAAAAAGGGCGTTGTGCCTGAAAAGATGAACATTCTGCATAGCGCGTTTTACACAACAGGAATATATTGAATCGTTACTCGACAAACGATGCATAAGGTTTTCTATGACACAACAGCCACAAGCTAAATACCGCCACGACTATCGTGCGCCGGAATACCTGATAAGCGATATCGATCTGACTTTCGACCTGGATGCCACAAAAACCGTGGTGACGGCGGTAAGCCAGGTGACGCGCCAGAGCGCGACAGCCGTGCCGCTGCGTCTGGATGGTGAAGACCTGACGCTGGTTTCCCTGCATATTAACGATGAAGCCTGGTCAGACTATAAAGAAGAAGGCAACCAGCTGGTCATCGACAACCTGCCGGAACGCTTTACCCTGCGCATCGTGAATGAAATTAGCCCTGCCGCCAATACCGCGCTGGAAGGACTTTACCAGTCAGGCGTAGCCCTGTGTACCCAGTGTGAAGCCGAAGGTTTCCGCCACATTACCTGGTATCTGGATCGCCCGGACGTCCTGGCGCGCTTTACCACCAAAATTATTGCCGACAAAACGCTGTACCCGTACCTGCTTTCCAACGGCAACCGGATTGGTGAAGGGGAACTGGAGAATGGCCGTCACTGGGTACAGTGGCAGGATCCGTTCCCGAAACCCTGCTATCTGTTTGCGCTGGTGGCGGGAGATTTCGATGTCCTGCGCGACACCTTTAAAACGCGCTCTGGCCGTGAAGTCGCGCTGGAGCTGTTCGTGGACCGTGGCAACCTTGACCGCGCACCGTGGGCAATGACCTCCCTCATCAACTCCATGAAGTGGGATGAAACGCGCTTTGGCCTCGAATATGACCTCGACATCTATATGATCGTTGCGGTCGATTTCTTCAACATGGGCGCGATGGAGAATAAAGGTCTTAACATCTTTAACTCTAAATACGTGCTGGCGCGTACCGATACCGCCACGGATAAAGATTACCTCGATATCGAACGCGTTATCGGCCACGAATATTTCCATAACTGGACCGGGAACCGCGTCACCTGTCGCGACTGGTTCCAGCTGAGCCTGAAAGAGGGCTTAACCGTCTTCCGCGATCAGGAGTTCAGCTCCGATCTGGGATCGCGGGCGGTGAACCGCATCAACAACGTGCGCACCATGCGTGGTCTGCAATTTGCAGAAGATGCCAGCCCAATGGCGCACCCGATCCGCCCGGATAAAGTCATTGAGATGAATAACTTCTACACCCTGACGGTGTATGAAAAAGGCGCTGAAATTATCCGTATGATCCACACCCTGCTGGGTGAAGAGAATTTCCAGAAAGGGATGCAGCTTTACTTTGAGCGTCACGACGGCAGTGCGGCCACCTGCGACGATTTTGTTCAGGCGATGGAAGACGCCTCTAACGTCGATCTGTCTCATTTCCGCCGCTGGTACAGCCAGGCCGGTACGCCGATTGTGACGGTCAAAGACGACTACAACCCGGAAACCGAGCAGTACACGCTGACCATCAGCCAGCGTACGCCGCCAACGGCCGAGCAGGAAGAGAAACACCCGCTGCACATTCCGTTCAGCGTTGAGCTATACGACAACGAAGGCAACGTGATCCCGTTACAGAAGGGCGGCCACCCGGTGCATAACGTGCTGAACGTGACCCAGGCAGAGCAGACCTTTATCTTCGATAACGTCTATTTCCAGCCCGTTCCTGCCCTGCTGTGCGAGTTCTCCGCGCCGGTGAAACTCGAATACAAGTGGAGCGATCAGCAGCTGACGTTCCTGATGCGTCACGCGCGCAACGATTTCTCGCGCTGGGATGCCGCACAAAGTCTGCTGGCGACCTACATCAAGCTGAACGTCAACCGTTACCAGCAGGGCCAGCCGCTGACGCTGCCGGTTCATGTGGCAGACGCGTTCCGTGCCATCCTGCTGGATGAGAACATTGACCCGGCGCTGGCGGCTGAAATTTTAACGCTGCCGTCTGCGACTGAAATCGCCGAGCTATTTGACATCATCGACCCGATTGCCATCGTCGCCGTGCGTGAAGCGCTGACCCGCACGCTGGCGACCGAACTGGCAGATGAGTTCCTCGCCATTTACAACGCCAACAAGCTGGACGGGTATCGGGTGGAACATGCGGATATCGGTAAACGTTCCCTGCGCAATACCTGCCTGCGCTATCTGGCGTTTGGTGAGGCAGAGCTGGCGAACACGCTGGTCAGCAAGCAGTACCACGAAGCCGATAACATGACGGATGCCCTGGCCGCGCTGGCCGCAAGCGTTGCCGCCGAGCTGCCGTGCCGCGATGCGCTGATGCAGGAGTACGACGACAAGTGGCATCAGGATGGTCTGGTGATGGACAAGTGGTTCATCCTTCAGGCCACCAGCCCGGCAGCCGATGTACTCAGCAAAGTACGCAGCCTGCTGAAGCACCGTTCGTTCACCATGAGCAACCCGAACCGCGTCCGCTCTCTGATTGGTGCCTTCGCCAGCAGCAACCCGGCCGCGTTCCATGCCGAAGACGGCAGCGGTTATCAGTTCATGGTTGAAATGCTGACCGAGCTGAACAGCCGTAACCCGCAGGTGGCGTCTCGTCTGATTGAGCCGCTGATCCGCCTGAAACGTTACGATGCGCAGCGTCAGGCGAAAATGCGCGCCGCGCTTGAGCAGCTGAAAGGGCTGGAAAATCTGTCTGGCGATCTGTACGAGAAGATTGCTAAGGCGCTGGCCTGATGTAAAAAAGCCCGGTGGCGCTACGCTTACCGGGCCTACGTGGGGTCGCGGGGCATCGGTTTTCTCCCTCTCCCACAGGGAGAGGGCCGGGGTTAGGGCATCAGGCATTAGCCTTTATCCGCTGAATCTCCGCTTCCCCACGTTTCATCACCCGATCCAGTACTTCGGCTTCCAGCTCCGCCAGTCTGGCCGATCCCACGCGGCGAGGACGTGGAATATCTACCGTCAGATCCAGACCAATTTTGCCCTCTTCTATTAACAGCACCCTGTCTGCCATTGCCACGGCTTCACTGACATCATGCGTCACCAGCAGTACCGTAAAGCCGTGCGTCTGCCAGAGGGTTTCAATCAGATCCTGCATCTCGATCCGCGTCAGGGCATCAAGCGCGCCGAGCGGTTCATCAAGCAGCAACAGGCCGGGACGGTGAATCAGCGCGCGAGCCAGCGCTACGCGCTGCTTTTGTCCACCCGACAGGGCCGCAGGCCACTCTCCCGCGCGATTCTCCAGCCCTACCGCAGCGAGTGCCTGCCGGGCGTCCTCCCGCCAGCTGCCCTTCAGGCCCAGCCCGACGTTATCCATCACCGTTTTCCACGGCAGCAGACGCGCGTCCTGAAACATCATGCGCGTATCATCCTGAATCGTGGCCAGCGGCGTAGTGCCTGCCAGAATGTCACCGCAGTTTGGCGCTTCCAGCCCGGCTAAAAGACGCAGCAGGGTACTCTTGCCGCCACCGCTGCGGCCGACAACGGCCACGAACTGTCCGGCAGGAATATGCAGATCCAGTGCATTCAGAATGGTGTTGTCGCCGTAGCGTTTGGTCACGCCGTTCAGCAGTAACGGTGTTCCCTGGTTCAGTCGTGCAGTATTCATGCTTTCGCCTCCTGAGCGGTGTAGGCCGGGTTCCAGCGCAGCCAGCTACGTTCCAGCCACTGGGCGCTGACGTCCGCAAGTTTGCCGAGCAGGGCATAAAGGATAATGGCAACCACCACCACGTCCGTTTGCAGGAACTCGCGGGCGTTCATCGCCAGATAACCAATGCCGGAGTTAGCCGAAATGGTTTCCGCCACGATCAGGGTTAGCCACATCAGGCCGAGCGCAAAACGCACCCCAACCATAATGGAGGGCAGGGCGCCCGGCAGGATCACATGGGTAAACAGGGCAAAACCTGACAGGCCATAGCTGCGGGCCATCTCCACCAGACCGCGATCGATATTACGGATCCCATGCCAGGTATTGATATAAATCGGGAATAACGTTCCCAGCGCCACGAGGAAAATTTTGGCGCTCTCATCAATGCCAAACCACAGGATAACCAGCGGAATAAGCGCCAGATGCGGCACGTTGCGCAGCATCTGAACGGAGGTATCCAGCAGCCGCTCACCCCAGCGTGACAGGCCGCTGATCAGCCCCAGCGTCAGGCCGATGCTTCCGCCTATCGAAAAGCCAATTACCGCGCGCCAGGAGCTGATGGCAAGATGTTGCCACAGCTCACCGCTGGCGCTTAGCGACCAGAACGCTTCCACAACGCCCTCCGGAGAGGGCAAAATGCGGCTCGACAGCCAGCCAGTTGAAGACGCCAGTTGCCAGACGAGGACAATGCCGACGGGCAGAAACCACGGCGCGGCGCGCAGCAGCCATTTTTGTGCGGTTGCAGACATGGTGGCTCCTTAGCTTTGCGCGACTTTTCTCGGGATAAACGCGTTCGCCACGGCTTCGCCCTGCAACTGAAGCTGACGTGGCTGCGGAATTTCCGGGATAGCGACATCCAGATGCGGGAACAGCAGTTCACCCACCTTGTACGCCTCCTCCAGATGTGGGTAGCCAGACAGGATAAAGCTGTCGATCCCCAGCGCCGCGTATTCATTAATGCGTGCCGCTACGGTTGGACCGTCGCCGACCAGTGCCGTGCCGGCGCCGCCGCGCACCAGACCTACCCCGGCCCACAGGTTCGGGCTGATCTCAAGATTTTCACGCTTGCCGTTGTGCAGGGAAGCCATCCGGTGCTGGCCCACGGAGTCGGTTTTGGCAAACGCCGCCTGTGCTTTGGCGATAGTGTCGTCGTCCAGATGAGCGATCAGACGGTCGGCGGCTTGCCAGGCCTCGTCGTTGGTTTCGCGTACGATCACATGCAGGCGAATGCCGAAGCGTACCGTACGGCCATGTTCTGCGGCTTTAGCGCGTACCTGAGCAATTTTCTCTTTCACCAGCTCCGGTGGCTCGCCCCAGGTCAGATAGAGATCGACCTGCTCAGCCGCCAGCTCCTGCGCCACGTCCGACGATCCGCCGAAATAGAGAGGAGGGCGCGGCTGCTGTACCGGCGGGAAGTAGAGCTGCGCATCGCGAACGTGGATATGTTTCCCTTCGAAGGTGACGGTTTCCCCTTCCAGCAGACGTCGCCAGACGCGGGTGAACTCTGCGGAGGCTTCATAGCGCTCGGTATGATCGAGGAAGACGCCATCGCCCGCCAGCTCCTGCGGATCGCTGCCCGTCACCAGGTTGAACAGCGCGCGGCCGTTGGAGAGCCTGTCCAGCGTTGCTGCCTGACGCGCCGCGACGGTGGGCGACACCACGCTCGGGCGCAGGGCGACCAGGAATTTCAGGCGCTGGGTGACGGGGATCATCGACGCGGCAACCAGCCACGCATCCTCGCATGAGCGGCCCGTCGGGATCAGCACCCCGGTAAAACCGATGCGGTCTGCCGCCTGGGCGATCTGCTGTAGATAGCCGTGATCGACCGGGCGGGCGCCTTCTTCTGTGCCAAGATAGTGTCCATCACCGTGGGTGGGTAAAAACCAGAAAAGATTCAGACTCATGATTTTTTTCCTTCAATGCCAGCGGGTTGCCAGATGCGTTCGCGAATATTCACCTGCTTTGGAACCAGGCGGTTTTGATAAAAGAGGTCTGCCGTTTGCTGCTGGAGAGCGGCAACGTGGGCGTCAACAGGCGCTATGGTGGTAGGAGGACGGTGGTCAAGATAGGTGGCGATCACCGGTTCAGGCAGGCCCATGGTTTTTGCCAGCAGCGTGATGCTCTGCTGACGCTGGCTTTGGGTCAGCGCATCGGCCTGAGAGAAGGTATTCAGCACCTGCTGAATAAATGCGCCATTTTTCTCAGCGTAAGGACGTGCCGCCAGGTAGAACGAACCGGTCTGCTTCAGGGTGGTGCCGTCTTTCAGCACCCGCACACCGCCCTGCAACAGTGCGGCGGAGTAGTACGGGTCCCAGATAGCCCAGGCATCAACATTTTTTTGCTGAAACGCCGCGCGCGCATCGGCAGGCGTCAGGTAAACGGGCTGGATATCGGTGAATTTAAGGCCGGCCTCCTGCAACGCGCGCAGCAGCAGGTTGTGCGAGCTTGAACCTTTCTGGAAAGCAACCTTATGGCCTTTAAGATCGGCCACGCTTTTAATCTCGCTGTTTTCCGGCACCAGGATCACCTCTGCCTTCGGCTTGGCGGGCTCAACGCCAACGTAAACCAGATCCGCCCCGGCAGCCTGCGCAAAGATCGGCGGGATATCGCCGGTGCTGCCTAAATCAATACTTCCGACGTTCAGCGCCTCCAGCATCTGTGGCCCGGCAGGGAACTCGACCCATGAGAATTTGGTCTCCGGGAAACGCTTCTCCAGCAACGCATGGCTTTTCGCCAGCACCATGCTGACGCTGCCCTTCTGATAGCCGATACGCAGGCTATCCGGCGCTTTCTCCGCCGCCTGAGCCAGCGACGCCACGGCCAGCAGACCTGCGAGCCCGATACGGGTAACTGTTTTAAACATGCGCCACTCCTTGTGATTGATGAAATGCCGCCGCGTGGCGATCCCGACGCTTCAGGGCGTGCCAGAAGGTGTCGAGCGCACTGTCGAGGCGGGTTTGCAGATTCGGGGTGAAATGGGGTTTATGCTGGTAGTCGATTACCTGTGAGTCGTCAGCGAAGACGCCATGCAGGATCTCCTGCGCCTTCAGCGCGTTCAGAACCGGCTTGAGGGCATAATCCACCGCCAGTAAATGGGCTACCGTACCGCCTGTGGCCAGCGGCAGGACGACCTTACCGTCCAGCGCGCGTTCGGGCAGCAGATCGAGCAGCGTTTTCAGTGCGCCGGAAAAAGAGGCTTTGTAAATCGGTGTCGCGACGACCAGCCCGTCAGCACTCTTAAGTTGTTCGATCAGGGTTTTCAGCGCCGGGCTGTCGAAACGGGCGTAGAGCAAATCTTCAGGCGCGAAATTGTGCAAATTCCAGTGACACACTTCGACATCCAGAGCATTAAGCTTTTCGCGAGCGTATTCCAGCAGTGCGCTGGAGCGAGAGGGGAAGCGGGGGCTTCCGGCCAGGGTAATGACGCGCATGGTTGCTCCTTATAACTAATTGTTTGCTTTTATCTAACATTCATAACAATTTTCAGGAGTGTGACATTGCGTGGTTATTCCACTAAATGATTTATCCTCAGGATGAATGCAGAAAAATGCATAAGAAGCGAACCGATAAGTAAACGATTGCGTTTTACGTGGCTTTTTTTGCCACAGGTCAATTCCCTTTCCGGGCGGGATCGCACATAATCCCCTCCCGGTTTGCACACCGGGAATCCAGGAGAGTTCATGTACTACCCCTTCGTTCGTAAAGCCCTTTTCCAGCTCGATCCTGAGCGCGCTCATGAATTTACATTTCAGCAGTTACGCCGTATTACAGGAACGCCTCTGGCCGCGCTGGTGCGTCAAAACGTGCCGGAAAAACCAGTTCAGTGCATGGGCCTGACTTTCAAAAATCCACTGGGCCTGGCGGCCGGTCTGGACAAAAATGGCGAATGCATCGATGCACTCGGTGCGATGGGCTTTGGCTCGATCGAAATCGGGACGGTGACGCCGCGTCCGCAGCCGGGAAATGACAAGCCACGTCTGTTTCGCCTGGTTGAAGCCGAGGGGCTGATCAACCGCATGGGCTTTAATAACCTTGGCGTCGATCATCTGGTTGAGAACGTTAAGAAAGCCCATTTTGATGGCGTGCTGGGTATTAATATTGGCAAAAATAAAGACACGCCGGTCGAGCAGGGTAAAGATGACTATCTGATTTGTATGGAAAAAGTCTATGCCTATGCCGGTTATATCGCGGTGAATATATCCTCGCCTAACACCCCAGGGCTGCGTTCATTACAATATGGCGAAGCGCTCGACGATCTTCTTAGCGCCATTAAAAATAAACAAACGGCGCTACAGGCGATCCACCATAAATATGTTCCGGTCGCGGTTAAGATCGCCCCGGATCTTTCGGCAGAAGAATTGATCCAGGTTGCCGACAGTTTAGTTCGCCATAATATTGATGGTGTGATTGCGACCAATACGACACTCGATCGCTCTCTCGTTCAGGGAATGAAAAACTGTGACGAAGCGGGGGGATTAAGTGGCCGTCCGGTACAATTAAAAAGCACCGAAATTATTCGCGCACTCTCCGAGGAATTAAAAGGCCAGCTGCCGATTATTGGCGTGGGTGGCATTGACTCCGTCATCGCAGCACGTGAGAAGATGGCGGCAGGCGCATCGCTGGTGCAAATTTATTCCGGCTTTATTTTTAAAGGGCCGCCGCTGATTAAAGAAATCGTCACGCATATCTAATCTTTTCTCTTAATCAGACAACCAGGGCTTTATTTCCAGCCCTGGTTGTTTTATATTCCGTCATTGTTGCTTATTTAGACATTATAGTCTTTTATTACTAGTGTTATAAGCGAAGCGGCAAACAGGACATTTTTAGTACAGGACGTTTAGGGGACGGGAGAGAAACATGCGAATTAAACCTGACGATAACTGGCGCTGGTATTTTTGTGAAGAGCATGACCGTATGATGCTCGACTTAGCCAATGGCATGTTGTTTCGCTCTCGTTTTGCGCGCCGAATGTTAACGCCGGACGCGTTTGCGCCCTCTGGCTTTTGCGTTGACGATGCTGCACTCTATTTCTCTTTCGAAGAAAAATGCCGCGAGTTCGATCTCTCCAAAGAACAGCGCGCTGAACTCGTATTAAATGCGCTGGTGGCGATCCGTTTCCTGAAACCACAAATGCCGAAAAGCTGGCATTTCCTCGCGCATGGCATGAGCTGGACCCCGGCTATCGGCGATGCGGCGAGCGTCAATCTGAGCGATACCGAAGAAGAGGTGAATTTGCTGGTGGTTGAACCCGGTGAAAACGCTGCGCTCTGTTTGCTGGCCCAACCCGGCGTGACCATTGCCGGGCGAGTCATGCAGTTAGGTGATGCCATCAAAGTGATGAATGACAGGCTGAAGCCACAGCTGCGCGTCGATTCCTTCAGCCTCGAACAGGCGGTTTAAGCTTCCAGCTGCACGGATGTTTTCGGTACACAGCTACAGCACAGGATCGTGCCGTCACTGCCAATCGCAGATTTCTTCAGGGCACTCACTTCACCATCGATCAGTTTAATGCGACAGCATCCGCATATCCCCGCGCGACAGGAATACGGTACGCGGATACCCGCCTGCTCCAGCTGTTCCAGTAGCACCTGCTGATTATTACCTCGGATGACTTTGCCTTCCCAGTGAATATCCACCGCGGAAGCGACGTTGGTGACAACGTCAACCATCTCTTCTTCCTGACCTGCGCCGTACACCCTGGCAGGCCCGCGGGTGAGAATTTCGACCTCGTCGCCCACGCGGATCACGCCGCTGGAGCGGGGGATCAGGTTCTGGCCGAAGTCGACATCGCCGTTATCCTGCGCGGTACGAAATGACTGCAAGGTTTTCAGCGGTTCGCCGGAAGGGTGTTTCTGGCCTTTCTCCGGGCTGACGGTGGTAAAAATACAGCGGCTGCACGGCTTCACGACATCAAAAATAACGCTGCCGATGCGGATCACTTTCCAGGTATCTTCATCCCAGGCATCCGCTCCGGTCACCACCAGATTCGGGCGAAACTGCTCCATCTGCACGCTGGCTTTGCAACGATTTTGTAAATCACGCAGCGAGGCCTCGCTGGTCAGCAGGAAGGGAAAACCATCGGCGAAGGAGAGGGGAACCGCATCGTGGCGCTTCACGCGACGGGTCAGCGCAGGCCCGACCCAGCGCAGCTGAACGTCACGGGAGAAAAAGCCGCTCAGCCACTGGTTAATATTGTCCGGCGCGATACGCGCGGTAAAATGGTTGCCCCACACTTCCGTTGGCGCATCAACCGGCGCAAAATCAGCAAAGCGGATCACGACGCTTGAACCGTCTGGCGCGGTCAAATGCAGCCCGTCATGAAGCGGGGAAGGGGTAAAGCGAACCATCTGCGGGAACTGACGTGCGGTGATAAACGTACCGTCAGGCTCGGTGACCATAAAAATACGATCGAAGGCGAATCCGCTCATATCGGCCAGCGCGTGAGTCACGCCGATACCGCGCATCGATTTCACCGGATGAATAAAAAGCCTGGATAACGTCGCCACTGCACACTCCCGCTAAAGAAAATAAGCCTTCAACTTTATGACATACACGCCATATTAGCTATAATGCGCGACAATTTTCTATGAGTAAAAGTGACGATATGAATTCTCTGTTTGCCAGTACGGCCCGTGGGCTGGAAGAGCTGTTAAAAACTGAACTGGAAGCCCTGGGCGCGAAAGAGTGCCGGGTGGTTCAGGGTGGTGTCCATTTTGAGGGCGACACGCGGCTTATTTACCAGAGCCTGATGTGGAGCCGTCTGGCGTCGCGCATCATGCTGCCGATGAAAGAGTGCAAGGTCTACAGCGATCTTGATCTCTACACCGGCGTACAGATGATCGACTGGACAGAGATCTTCACCCCGGACGCCACCTTTGCGGTGCATTTCAACGGCGTCAACGATGAGATCCGCAACAGCCAGTACGGTGCCCTGCGCGTTAAGGATGCCATTGTGGACTGCTTCACGCGTCGTAATAAAGAACGTCCGAACGTTGACCGTGAAAACCCGGATCTGCGTATCAACGTCTGGCTGAACGGCGATACGGCCAGTATTTCCCTGGATCTGAGCGGCGCAGGCCTGCATCTGCGCGGTTATCGCGATCGCACCGGGATGGCACCGATCAAAGAAACGCTGGCTGCCGCTATCGTGATGCGCTCCGGATGGCAGCCAGGTACGCCGCTGCTCGATCCGATGTGTGGTTCCGGTACGCTGCTGATTGAAGCCGCGATGCTGGCCACCGACCGTGCGCCAGGGCTGCACCGCGGCCACTGGGGCTTCAAAGGCTGGGCGCAGCACGATGAAGCCATCTGGAAAGAGGTCAAAGACGATGCGCAGACCCGCGCCCGTAAAGGGCTGGCGGAGTACACCTCTCACTTTTACGGTTCGGACAGCGACGCACGGGTGATTGAACGCGCGCGCAGCAACGCCCGTCGTGCCGGTATCGGCGAGCTGGTGACCTTCGAGGTGAAGGACGTGGCGAATCTGACCAATCCTCTGCCAAAAGGCCCGTACGGTACGGTGATCAGCAACCCGCCGTATGGTGAGCGTCTGGACAGCGAGCCGGCGCTGATTGCGCTGCACAGCCTGCTGGGCCGCAACATGAAAGCGCATTTCGGCGGCTGGAACCTCTCCCTGTTTAGCGCCTCGCCGGAGCTGCTGAGCTGCCTGCAATTGCGTGCCGATCGCCAGTTCAAGGCGAAAAACGGCCCGCTGGACTGCGTGCAGAAAAACTACCATCTGGCAGAGATAGCGGCGGACAGCAAACCGTCAGGCGTGGCGGAAGATTACGCCAACCGCCTGCGCAAAAACCTGAAGAAATTTGAGAAGTGGGCGAAGCAGGAAGGTATCGAATGTTATCGCCTGTACGACGCTGACCTGCCGGAATACAACGTGGCGGTTGACCGCTATGCGGACTGGGTGGTGGTTCAGGAGTACGCCCCGCCGAAAACTATCGATGCGCAAAAAGCACGTCAGCGTATGCTGGATGTGATTGCGGCCACCATCGCCGTACTCGGCATTTCGCCAAACAAGCTGGTGCTGAAAACCCGTGAGCGTCAGAAAGGCAAAAACCAGTATCAGAAGATGGGCGAGAAGGGCGACTTCCTCGAAGTGGGCGAATATAACGCGCGCCTGTGGGTTAACCTGACCGACTACCTTGATACCGGCCTGTTCCTCGATCACCGTATCGCCCGCCGCATGCTGGGCCAGATGAGCAAGGGTAAAGACTTCCTGAACCTGTTCTCCTATACCGGCAGCGCCAGCGTTCATGCGGGACTTGGCGGCGCGCGTAGCACCACCACGGTAGATATGTCCCGGACTTATCTGGAGTGGGCTGAGCGCAACCTGCGTCTTAACGGCTTAACCGGTCGTCAGCATCGCCTGTTACAGGCCGACGTGCTGGGCTGGCTGCGCGATACCGACGAGCAGTTTGACCTGATCTTTATCGATCCGCCGACCTTCTCTAACTCCAAGCGTATGGAGGATAGCTTTGATGTTCAACGCGATCACCTGCGCCTGATGACCGACCTGAAGCGTCTGCTGCGTAAAGGCGGCACCATTATGTTCTCGAATAACAAGCGCGGATTCCGCATGGATCACGACGGCCTGGCCGAACTGGGACTGAAAGCACAAGAAATCAGCCAAAAAACGCTGTCCCAGGACTTTGCCCGTAACCGTCAAATCCACAACTGCTGGCTGATCTCCGCGGTCTGAAAGGAAAAATAAATGTCTTTAATTAGTATGCACGGCGCGTGGCTCTCTTTCAGCGACTCACCGCTTCTCGATAATGCAGAGCTGCATATCGAAGATAACGAGCGCGTCTGTCTGGTCGGCCGTAACGGCGCAGGTAAATCGACGCTGATGAAGATCCTCAACCGTGAGCAGGGGCTGGACGACGGCCGTATTGTTTACGAGCAGGATCTGATCGTCTCTCGTCTGCAACAGGATCCGCCGCGTAACGTCACCGGCAGCGTGTACGATTTTGTGGCGGAAGGGATTTCAGAGCAGGCGGAATACCTCAAGCGTTACCACGAGATTTCGCATCTGGTGATGACGGACCCGAGCGACAAGAATCTCAACGAGCTGGCAAAAGTGCAGGAGATGCTCGATCACCACGGTCTGTGGCAGCTGGAAAACCGCATTAACGAAGTGCTGGCCCAGCTTGGCCTGGAAGCGGATATGGAGCTGTCGGCGCTCTCCGGCGGCTGGCTGCGTAAAGCGGCGCTGGGCCGTGCCCTTGTGAGCGGGCCTAAGGTGCTGCTGCTGGACGAACCGACGAACCACCTGGATATCGAAGCGATTGACTGGCTGGAAGGGTTCCTGAAAACCTTTAACGGCACCATTATCTTCATCTCCCACGACCGTTCGTTCATCCGCAACATGGCCACGCGCATTGTCGACCTCGACCGCGGCAAGCTGGTGACCTATCCGGGCGATTACGATACCTATCTGCTGGAGAAAGAAGAGAACCTGCGCGTCGAAGAGCTGCAAAATGCCGAGTTCGACCGCAAGCTGGCGCAGGAAGAGGTCTGGATCCGTCAGGGCATTAAAGCGCGTCGTACCCGTAACGAAGGCCGCGTTCGCGCCCTGAAGGCGATGCGCCGCGAACGTAGCGAACGCCGTGAAGTCATGGGTAGCGCCAAAATGCAGGTGGAAGAGGCGTCCCGCTCGGGCAAGATTGTCTTCGAAATGGAGAACGTGAATTATTCGGTTGACGGCAAAGTGCTGGTGAACGATTTCTCCGCTCAGGTTCAGCGCGGCGACAAAATCGCGCTGATCGGCCCGAACGGGTGCGGTAAAACCACGCTGCTGAAACTGATGCTCGGCCAGCTCCAGGCCGACAGCGGTCGTATCCACTGCGGGACCAAACTGGAAGTGGCGTACTTCGACCAGCACCGCGCCGAGCTGGATCCAGACCGTACGGTGATGGATAACCTCGCCGAGGGTAAACAGGAGGTCATGGTTAACGGCAAGCCGCGTCACGTGCTGGGCTACCTTCAGGACTTCCTGTTCCACCCGAAACGCGCCATGACGCCGGTGCGCGCGCTGTCCGGCGGAGAACGTAACCGTCTTTTGCTGGCGCGTCTGTTCCTGAAACCCAGTAACTTATTGATTCTCGATGAACCGACTAACGATCTGGATGTCGAAACGCTGGAACTGCTGGAAGAGTTGATTGATGGTTACCAGGGCACTGTGATGCTGGTCAGCCACGATCGTCAGTTTGTCGATAACACCGTGACCGAGTGCTGGATCTTCGAAGGCGAAGGACGCATCGGGCAATATGTGGGCGGCTATCATGACGCGCGTGGACAGCAATCGCAGTCGCTGGCGCAAAAACAGGAGAAGACCAAAAATGTCGCTGAACCTGTTGTTGCAAAGGCAGAAACTGTCAAAAAGTCTCCTGCTAAAATGAGTTATAACTTGCAGCGCGAGCTGGAGGGGCTGCCGCAGCGTCTGGAAGAGCTGGAAGCTGCGCTGGAAGCACTGCAAATTCAGGTCGCTGATGCGTCATTCTTTACGCAGCCTCACGACTATACTCAGAAAGTATTGGCTGAACTCACCCAGGCTGAACAGGCGCTGGAAGAGGCATTTGAGCGCTGGGAGTACCTTGAGTCTCTGAAAAACGGCGCATAAACAGGGATAATCTATGTGTGACCAGCACCATGCCGATCGGCATATATTATGCTCGCAATGCGATATGCTCGTGGCGTTGCCAGAGCTCGGTCACGGACATAAGGCTGCCTGCCCGCGCTGTGGCGCTACGCTGACGACCGAGTGGGACGCGCCAAGGCAGCGTCCTACGGCGTATGCGCTGGCAGCCTTATTCATGTTACTGCTCTCCAATCTCTTCCCTTTCATCTATATGAAAGTGGGCGGGATGACCAGCCAGGTGGATTTACTGGAAATTCCAGGCGTGATGTTCTCGGAAGATTACGCCAGCCTTGGCACCTTCTTTCTTCTTTTCGTGCAGATCGTCCCGGCTTTTTGCCTGGTCGTCATTCTGCTGCTGGTCAACCGCGTCAGGATGCCCACTGTCCTTAAAATCAAACTCGCGCGGATCCTGTTCCAGCTAAAAAGCTGGGGGATGGCGGAAATTTTTCTCGCGGGTATTCTGGTCAGCTTCGTGAAGCTGATGGCCTACGGCGATGTGGGGATTGGCAGCAGCTTTATTCCGTGGTGTCTGTACTGCGTGCTACAACTGCGCGCGTTCCAGTGCGTGGACCGACGCTGGGCCTGGGACGATATTGCCCCGGCGCCGACGCTTTCGCAGACGGTAAAGGTGGGCGTACCGGGTATCCGTCAGGGGCTTCGCTCCTGCTCGTGCTGCACCGCCGTGCTGCCCGCGGATGTCGAGGTGTGTCCACGCTGTGAAACAAAAGGTCACGTCCGGCGTAAAAATAGCCTGCAATGGACCATGGCGCTGCTGGTGACCTCTGTCATGCTCTATCTGCCCGCCAATATCTTGCCGATCATGATCACCGATCTGCTCGGCGACAGAATGCCCTCGACCATACTGGCCGGGGTGATTTTGCTGTGGAGCGAGGGGTCTTACCCTGTAGCAGGCGTCATATTCCTCGCCAGTATTATGGTTCCGACCTTAAAGATGATTGCCATTGCCTGGCTTTGCTGGGATGCAAAAGGGCACGGTAAGCGAGACAGCGAGCGTATGCATCTGATTTATGAGGTCGTGGAATTTGTTGGCCGCTGGTCGATGATTGACGTGTTCGTGATTGCGGTTCTCTCAGCGCTGGTGCGTATGGGGGGGCTGATGAGTATTTATCCCGCTATGGGGGCGCTGATGTTTGCGTTGGTCGTCATTATGACCATGTTTGCGGCCATGACCTTCGACCCTCGTTTATCGTGGGATCGTGAGCCCGATTCAAGCCATGAGGAAGAGTAAGAGCATGGAAAATAAGAGTGGAGAGGCTAAAGTGCAGAAGGTCAGAAACTGGTCGCCGGTGTGGATTTTCCCCATCGTGACCGCGCTGATCGGTGCATGGATCCTGTTTTATCATTACAGCCATCAGGGACCGGAAGTCACGCTAATTACCACCAATGCAGAGGGGATTGAGGGCGGAAAAACCACCATCAAGAGCCGCAGCGTGGATGTGGGTGTCGTGGAAAGCGCTACCCTGACGGATGATTTAACCCATGTTGAAATCAAGGCCCGCCTGAATGCCGGCATGGAAAAACTGCTCCATGAAGATTCTGTTTTTTGGGTAGTGAAACCGCAGGTCGGAAGAGAAGGGATCAGCGGCTTAGGGACGCTATTGTCAGGGGCCTACATCGAACTCCAGCCCGGCAACAAAGGCGCCCAGCCAGCAAACTATCAGCTGCTGGATTCACCGCCGCTTGCGCCACCGGATGCAAAAGGGATCCGCGTTATTCTGGACAGCAAAAAAGCGGGCCAGCTCTCGCCGGGCGATCCGGTGCTGTTCCGTGGGTATCGCGTCGGTTCGGTTGAAACAAGCACCTTCGATCCGCAAAAACGGACCATCAGCTATCAGCTTTTTATCAATGCGCCTAATGACCGCCTGGTGACCAGCAACGTTCGCTTCTGGAAAGACAGCGGGATCGCGGTGGATCTGACCTCTGCGGGGATGCGCGTTGAGATGGGTTCACTCACCACGCTGTTTGGTGGGGGCGTCAGTTTTGATGTGCCGGAAGGTATAGATCTGGGACAACCGGTGGCGGAGAAAACCGCCTTCAGGCTGTTTGACGATCAAAAAAGCATTCAGGATGCGCTCTATACCGATCACATCGACTACCTGATGTTCTTTAAGGACTCTGTACGCGGCTTGCAGCCTGGGGCGCCAGTTGAGTTCCGCGGTATCCGTCTGGGGACCGTGGGACAAGTGCCTTACTTTGTTCCGGGACTCAAGCAGATGCTTGATGATGATTATCGTATTCCGGTGCTGATCCGCATTGAGCCTGAGCGTTTGATTAACCAGATAGGCGAGGACCAGGATATTGGGGAGCATATCAGCGATCTGATGAATCGCGGTCTGCGTGGCTCGCTGAAAACTGGCAACCTGGTCACAGGGGCGTTATATGTCGATATGGACTTCTATCCAAAAGCGCCACCAATGACGGGGATCCGTGAATTTGGCGGCTACAAAATCATTCCTACGGTCAGCAGTGGCCTGGCGCAGATCCAACAGCGCCTGATGGAAACACTGGATAAGATCAACAATCTGCCGCTGAATCCAATGCTTGAGGCCGCGACGGGATCACTGCATCAGAGCCAGGCGACGATGCAACGTCTGCAAACCACGCTGGATAATATCAACAAGATCACCGCCAACCAGTCCATGCAGCAGCTGCCGCAGGATATGCAGAAAACGTTGCGCGAACTGAATCGCAGTATGCAGGGCTTCCAGCCGGGCTCAGCGGCTTACAACAAGATGGTGGCGGATATGCAACGTCTTGATCAGGTTTTACGCGAGCTACAGCCCGTTCTGAAAACGCTCAATGAAAAGAGCAACGCGCTGGTGTTTGAAGCGAAAGACAAAAAGGATCCTGAGCCTAAGAGGGCGAAACAATGAAAAAATGGCTAATCATCGCAGGCGCACTGGTATTAACGGCCTGTAGCTCTGGAAGCGATAACAAAAGCTACTACCAGTTGCCGTTAAGCGCGCAATCCGGTGCGCAGAGTAGCAGCTCGCAGGGCAGCCGTCTGCTGTGGGTTGAACAGGTTGCCGTGCCAGATTATCTGGCGGGCAACGGGGTGGTCTACCAGACCAGCGATGTGCAGTACGTTATCGCCAACAATAACCTGTGGGCCAGCCCGCTGGATCAGCAGCTACGCAATACGCTGGTGGCGAATCTGAGCAGCCAGCTCCCTGGTTGGGTAGTCGCCTCGCAGCCTCTGGGAAGCGATCAGGATACCCTGAATGTTAACGTGACGGGATTCCATGGCCGCTATGATGGTGCGGTTGTTATCAGCGGGGAGTGGCTCTTGAATCATCAGGGCCAGCTGATTAAGCGTCCTTTCCATCTGGAACTGAAGCAGCAGAAAGATGGCTATGACGAAATGGTGAAAGTGCTTGCGCAGGGGTGGGCACAGGAGTCGGCTGCTATCGCAAGAGAGATTTCCCGGCTGCCATAAGTAAAATTCATCGACGAAAGCCGCACTCAGCTTCTTGCTGATTGCGGCTTTTTTTTCGTTTTATGTTCAGTTTGTTACTTGTCCCGCGTCACATTTTTTGTACAAACGATCTTCCATGTAGCTCACAAATATGACACCCGTATGAATTTTGAACGTTGACGCTGACGCCGATTCGGGGTATTCGTTAACTGTGCTTGCACATATTGCAATCACTGTTTTCTTTCCACCAGACAAAAGAATGAGGGAAACGAGGCATGAAGAGACAGAAACGAGATCGCCTGGAAAGGGCTCATCAACGTGGTTATCAGGCTGGCATCGCCGGACGTTCAAAAGAAATGTGTCCCTATCAGGCCCTGAATCAAAGGTCCCAATGGCTAGGGGGCTGGCGAGAAGCCATCGGAGACAGGGCAGTACTTGCTTGATACCGTCTCTTTAAAAAGAAACCTCCGCAATGCGGAGGTTTCGCCTTTCTGGAAGGGGCTAAATGCCGTTATCAGAAAGCGGAGGTATCCTGGAACAGACCCACTTTCAGGTCGTTCGCAGTATAGATAAGACGACCATCTACCAGCACTTCACCGTCTGCCAGGCCCATAATCAGGCGGCGGTTAACGATGCGTTTGAAATGGATACGGTAGGTGACTTTCTTCGCGGTAGGCAGAACCTGACCGGTGAATTTCACTTCGCCTACGCCCAGCGCACGGCCTTTACCTTCACCGCCAAGCCAGCCCAGATAGAAGCCAACCAGCTGCCACATGGCATCGAGGCCCAGGCAGCCAGGCATTACCGGATCGCCAATAAAGTGGCAACCGAAGAACCACAGGTCCGGGTTGATATCGAGTTCTGCTTCTACGTAACCCTTATCAAAGTTGCCGCCGGTTTCGGTCATTTTCACGACACGGTCCATCATCAGCATATTTGGGGCCGGTAACTGCGGGCCTTTCGCACCAAACAGTTCACCGCGACCAGAGGCAAGAAGGTCTTCTTTAGTATAGGATTCGCGTTTATCTACCATGTTCTCAGTAAGCCTTATTTTAGTGAAGGACGCAGGATAGCTAACACGTGTACGCTGAACAAGTCCGATCAGTTAGCACTAAACCAACTTAACCAGCGTAACGGCCACGGATAACGATGACGAGCATCCTGCTGTGTCGCCTGAGCTATACGTTCCTGAATGGTCTGCATCAGGGTTGTCTGGCCTTCGCCGTCCCAGACCAGGTTTGTCAGTAAGGGTAGAGCATCCTCAACCCCTTCGATGGCCCAGACGGCGAATTGTTCCTGCTCTACCGCATCCAGAATCGCCTGGCTCAGGCTCAAATGGCGAGCGTTAGGCGCCGGAATAATCACGCCCTGTTTGCCGTTTAAACCGCGCTGCTGGCAGATAGCAAAGAAGCCTTCGATTTTCTCATTCAGTCCACCCACCGGTTGAGCACGACCAAACTGATCTACGGAACCGGTAATCGCAATATTCTGATTAATCGGTACGTCTGCAAGCGCGCTGATCACGGCGCACAGCTCTGCCATCGAGGCGCTGTCGCCGTCGACTTCACTGTAGGACTGCTCAAAGGTCAACGAGGCAGAGAAGGGGATCTGCTGCTCCAGCTGAAGTTCAGACATCAGGAATGCCTGCATGATCATCATGCCTTTGGCATGAATGTTTCCGCCCAGTTCGGCCTTGCGTTCGATATCGGTAAATTCGCCGTCACCAATGTGCACGACACAGCTGATACGGGAAGGCTCGCCAAAGGCGCGCGGGTGTCCGGGGAACTCGATGACGGACAAGGCGTTGATTTGCCCGATACGTTCGCCTTCGGTCTCCACCAGAATCTGTTCCAGCAGAATTTCATCCTGCATACGGTCAGCAAGATAACCTTCACGCCATTCACGCTGGGCCAGCATCTGACTAAGCTGCTCGCCGGTAAACGGACCGTTGCCGCTGATAACGCCCACTTCACGCAGCTGTTTACCGATCCAGAGCGGGCAGAGCGGCAGGGTTTCCTGATCGCCGGTGTAGCGTACGGCCTCGCGGATTAAGCCCGGCCACGCATCCTCGGCAGGCGAGGGCAGCGCGAAACGTTCCGCCACGGCCATAACCCACTGACACCACTGCGCCATGTCATCGGCATCGGCGATCTGAATATTGTCTTCAAATTCGCTGTAAACCGCCTGCTCCGCGAGTTCTGGCTCCATTTCCTGGAAATCAGCCAGAGATTCACGGTCACCCGTCAGCACGACGGTCAGCGACAGCGGCATAGACGGAATGGAAACAGGCAGCGGACGTGAATCGTCGTAGCCTATCCAGTCAAAACGTTGCTGCGTCACTACTGTTTTCAGGCGCATCCACAGCAGAGGCTGTGCAAGCAGGGTGCGAAGGGAGATGAGCAACACGCCGCCGTTCGCGCGGTGTACCAGACCGGGTTGCAGTGACACATCGCCATTGAACTGACGAAGGCAGCCGAACAGCTGTTCTGCTTCCACCCAGTTGGCGGTAATCACCTCGCCTTTTGCAGCGAACTGTCCGTCTGCCTGCGTGGCAGGTTCGTACGTCACTTCACGTCCGGCAATATGATACTGACCACCAAAAACGGCATTCGTTTTTGGCTGCAACTGGCGCATG
Organism: Enterobacter cloacae complex sp. 6730903; assembly: GCF_048283985.1. Classification (NCBI taxonomy): domain Bacteria; kingdom Pseudomonadati; phylum Pseudomonadota; class Gammaproteobacteria; order Enterobacterales; family Enterobacteriaceae; genus Enterobacter; species Enterobacter cloacae complex sp. 6730903. The sequence continues at coordinate 54,856 of NZ_JBLVXX010000026.1, forward strand.
GCATCACCGAGAAGCGTCAGATACTCGGCTTCTTCCGGGGCTTTGAGCAGCATGAAAGGAGATGTAGCCCATGGGGATGACATCTGCTCCAGCGCGTAATGCAAACGCGGTTGTGTATCGCTAAGTATGAATTCGTGTTCTTTTGTGAGGTCTGGCTGTGCAAACAGCTCCTGATAGCTCTCGGTATCCGGAACCAGGTCACGCCATGCAAGTTTCGTAATGGTCAAAGTTGATGTTTTTTAGTCAGAAGTAAAACCGTGGAGTATACCGTAAGCGGCGCACTCTGCCCAATCAGGATTCGGGTTTTCGTCATGCGGATCGCCTGCGACGTTTCACAGGATATGATTTCTTTTCAGCAGATTGCCAAAAAACTGATATTCTGAACAGAGTTACACGGTAACACTGAGATCGCAATGAAATATCAACAACTGGAAAACCTCGAAAGCGGCTGGAAATGGAAGTACCTGGTCAAAAAGCACCGTGAAGGGGAGCTGATCACCTGCTACATCGAAGCCAGCGCGGCACAAGAAGCTGTGGATATGTTGCTGACCCTCGAAAACGAACCGGTACTGGTCAACGGCTGGATTGAGAAACACATTAATCCGGCCTTGTTAAACCGGATGAAGCAAACTATCCGTGCTCGTCGTAAACGGCATTTCAATGCCGAGCATCAGCACACCCGTAAGAAATCCATCGACCTGGAGTTCATGGTCTGGCAGCGTCTGGCCGGGTTTGCGCAACGGCGCGGGAAAACCCTGTCGGAAACGGTGGTGCAGCTGATTGAAGATGCCGAGCACAAAGAGAAGTATGCCAGCCAGATGTCGACGCTGAAGAACGATCTACAGGCACTGTTAGGTAAAAAATAAGCTTTTTACTTTTCTTCAGATAATAAAAAACCCCGCATCGCGGGGTTTTTTTATAAGACGATAACTTATGCCGCAGGCTGAGTTACAACGTCTTTGATACCTTTAACTTCGATCTCTACGCGACGATCTGGTGCCAGGCAGTCGATCAGTGCAGCGCGTGGTTTCACGTTGTCACAGGTAGAACCGGTAACTGGGTTAGATTCGCCCATACCACGTGGGGAGATCTTGTTAGCTGGGATACCTTTAGATACCAGGTAATCAACTACAGACTGAGCACGTTTCTCAGACAGACCCTGGTTGTAAGCGTCAGAACCGATACGGTCGGTGAAGCCCAGAACCACTACAGAACCGTCTTTAGGATCCAGGTTGCTCAGCTGGGTGTACAGCTGATCCAGTGCCTGCTGACCTTCTGGTTTCAGGGTAGCTTTGTTGAAGTTGAACAGAACGTCAGACTTCAGAGTGAAGTGCTTGGTCTGTACTTCTGGAGCTGGAGCCGGAGCTGGAGCTACGACTGGCGCATCTTCCTGCTGACCGAAACGGTAAGAAACACCAACGCTCAGCATGCCGTTGTCTGGACGAACGCCAACGGTAGCACCGTCACCGATGTTGTTAACCCACTGGTATTCCAGACGGGTAGCGATGTCACGGGTCATTGCCCACTCAACGCCACCAGCGAATACTGGGGAAACACCCGTGTCGTGGTCGTCACCAGCACGGCTGTTGCTGGAGTCTGCACGCCATACCATGCCGCCCAGACGGGTGTACACGTCCAGATCGTCAGTTACTGGGTAACCCAGTTTAGCGGTCAGCTGTACGCCCTGAGCTTTGAAAGCGCCATTGGTTTCGTTGCCTTTGTAAGGCATACGACCTAACCAGTCGTAACCCATTTCGAAGCCAACATACGGGTTAACCTGATAGCCACCGAACGCACCTGCACCAAGCTGGCTCTCATGAGTTGGGCCATCATTGTTGTTTGCGCTGTCGTACCAACCGGTGTCATGGAACTGAGACCAACCCAGTTTACCACCTGCATACCAGGTATTATCTTTCGGAGCGGCCTGCGCTACGGTAGCGAAGCCAGCCAGTGCCACTGCAATCGCGATAGCTGTCTTTTTCATTTTTTGCGCCTCGTTATCATCCAAAATTTGCCATGAATATCTCCATCGGAGGAATCACGGTTAAATCCTTCACCGGGGGGCGTGGTCAAATATAAACCTACCGATATCTTCGGCTTAGGCCGAGCACCCCTGGCGATGTAAAGTCTACAACGTAGCTGAAAACTTACAAGTGTGAAGTCCGTCAGGCATATGAAAAAAAAAGTTCCGTATACCTAATATTTAACAATTTTTGAACGAATTTTGTGCAGTAAAATTAACGAGAACCGCGTCAGACAAGCCTTGCCGCAGTTTTGGCGCGTTGAACTTTTTTTGCATACTGCGGTCGAAAAAAATTCCAGGAAAACTCTTAAAATTACTCAATGGTACACATTTGAGTGAATTTTTAGCCCGGGATGTTGTCCTCTGCGATAGGAATCTCCACGAACTGGCCGCATGATGAAACCCATCGCGTTACCTTCTTCAGCCGCTTCAGACAGACGCAAATGTTCCTCTTGCGACAGATCCTCAGGCAACCACCCAATCACGACGCTATAGTTCCCGGTACGTAATGCCCGGACCATCGACTCGACCGTATCGCAAGGGGAGAGTTGATTAATCTGCATCACCTTCGCTAACGGCAGGCCAGCCGACTGAACCCATTCACGACTTAATTTTTGCTGTGGCGTCAGCCAGAGCTGCCAGCGAGACTGTTGCCCGAGCTGCTGCAAAAGCGGCAGGAGTAAGAGTTGTGTTAACAGCGGCTGGTCTTCACGGTAAACCACTTCACTGATAAGCCCTGTCGATACACGCCCGATAGAATTCTGCGCAGCATTGCCTGCGGCAGAAGTGGAAGGTGTTAAGTGATTTGCATAGCCTGAAGTGTACATATTCATTCCAGCCCTGTAGTTACTGTATGGATATACAGTAACCCGTGTGTGCATAAAGATCAACCTCATTTTCGGAAAGCGACTCGCAAATTTCATCCATTCCTGGTGAACCTGAAAAAATCATCTTGCCCAACGGCAATAAGTTGCCTATTTTCCTGCTAACGGATCCGTTAGTAAGAAATATCGTGTTTACTGTATGATTTTTAATGGAATTATCATGAAAAAGATATCTTATGATCGGATTTATCAATCTCAGGAATACCTCTCTCCGCTGGGCGAAATTCATCATCGCGCCCTGTTTGGCGGTTATACCCTGGCCGTGGATGAAGCGGTGTTCGCGATGGTGTCTGACGGCGAGCTGTACCTTCGCGCCTGTGAGCAAAGTGCAAAATACTGTGTAAAAAACGCCTCCTCTTTTCTGACACTGATGAAACGAGGACGGCCAGTGCTGCTTAATTACTACCGTGTGGATGAAGGTCTGTGGCAAAACAGGGAAAAGCTGCTTCAGCTCTCCTCGTTTGCGCTCGATGCCGCCAGGAAAGAGCGCTACCAGCGTCATCAGCGTAACCGGCTTAAAGATCTGCCGAACCTGACCTTTCAGATTGAGGTCCTGCTTATGGAGGCGGGCATTACCAATGAAGAGACGCTACGGCAGTTGGGGGCGAAGACGAGCTGGCTGAAAATGCGCTCTAAGAATAAAGCGCTGAGTATCCGGGTATTGTTCGCGCTTGAAGGCGCCATTGAAGGGTTACATGAAGCGGCACTCCCGGCGGATATTCGCCGGGAGCTTACGGAGTGGTTTAATGCGCTGCCTGAGTCGCAGGGCCATCATTCCGCCAGGTAGCGATCTGCTGGCGCAGCCGACAAATTTCCGGCAGCAAAGCGATAAGCAGGCCAATTTGCTGAAGGACCAGCGGAGCTTTGTTGTCGGTGCCTGGATCAAGGTGTGCGATACGTTGCATTAGTTCATCCAGTGCCTGGTGAACCCGTGGCTCATCCGCAGGTTGATGATGAAGCGCATCATCAACGTAGCAAACGGCATCGTCCAGCAGCGCCAGGATGCCCGGATTCGTCAGTTTCTCTCGGTGGGCGCCGAGGGTAGAGATATAGCTGGTGAACGTGTGGTTCAGACACAGCAGGCGGAAGGCTGTCTCCCGGATTTCTGCCGTGGCGCGCGGCTCAGTTGACATATTCGAGACAACGGAAGCCAGCTCTGCGTCCGTGTTATGCGCATCGCGACGGGCAATCCGATAGGCCAGACGGTTATCGCGGCCCTGATGGTATTGCTCAAGAATAGCATCCAGATAGCGACAGTTGGCGTTCATTGCTCTGTCGGACACGCGCGGTAAGTTACGAAAACGCCAGTCAGGCCAGATAAAGCTCACCGCCGCCCAGGCGATGGCGCAGCCGATTAGCGTGTCGATCACGCGGGGGAGGGCCACTTCAAAGCCTTCACCCAGCAGATTGAAGCAGAGCAGCACCAGCAGCGTGATGAACATCGTGGCGTGGGCGTACTGCACATTGCGGAAGGCGAAAAACAGTACACCGGTAATCACAATCAGGATCAGTTGCCCTTCTACGGATGGCACAAAGTAGAGCACCGGCAGCCCGATGGCGACCCCGACTAATGTCCCGACAATACGCAGCGCGAGCCGATGGCGGGTAGCGTTATAGTTCGGCTGGCAGACAAACAGGCTGGTCAGCAGGATCCAGTAGCCGTGGTGCAATCCTGTTATCTGGATAAACGCGTAGCCGACGCACAGTACCAGCGACATCCTCACCGCATGGCGAAAGAGGGCGGATTCCGGCGTAAAATGACGGCTCAGGCGCAGCCACATATCGCTGAAACCGTTGAGACTGTCGTCGGCAAGCTGGTTGTCAGCGTCATTACCCGGCATCGCCATCGCCTGTTCAGATTCAATGGTGGCGAGCTGAGCATCGATGGCTCTCAGGTTGTTGAGCAGGAATCCCAGGGCTTTGAACTGTTCCGGTGATGTCCCACTGGCCTGAACGCGATCGAGCGCCGCATCCAGGTGGCTGAAGGCGCGTTCAAAACGCGGATCGTGCTGATAGGGCGTGCGCAGCAGTATTGAGCGCGCAAGTTGCTGGCAGGCCTGAGACTGCATCGACAGCAGGCGCTGGAAACGGAACATCACGTCGCTGTAGCGGAATTTCTCGCGCAGGTCAGCGTACTGCACATGCGAGGAGCTGGCGCGCTCGTGAATATCCTGGGCGACAAAGTAGTAGTGCAGTGTGCGCCGGGTACCGCGCTGACCGCGATCGCCGCGCAGACGGGTGAGCAGAGACGCTTTGGTCTGATTCAGCGTGGCGACCAGCTGGCCATTTGCCAGCGCCAGATCGTACAGGGGCGCCTGGCTGTCCTCTTCAATATCCGGATCAAACAGCCGGGATTTCAGCTCCAGATAGTGGGCCAGCTGTTCGTAACTGCGGGCAATGTTGTCCTGTAAGGCACGAACCGGAAAAATAAGATGTCCGGTTAAGGTCAGCAGGTTATACCAGATAGCGCCCAACAGCAGCAGGACCGGTTGCTGATACCACTGATCGTAAAGAGAGACGCCCAGCATGGTGTAAATGGCAATCAGCAGGGCGCCAAAGGCGATAGTGGCGTAGCGTTGCCCGAGGCCGCCGAGCAAAATGAAGCCGCTGGTGGATACCGTCAGCCCTAAGGCAAACAGCCAGGGCCAGGGGAAAAGCAGCTCAACGGAGGCGGAAGCAATAAAGAAGCAGACCAGCGTGATGACCAGATTACGCAAACGACCGGCCAGGCGGTCGTCGAGATCCGCCAGCGCGCCGGCCACCACCCCAAGCGTGAGGGGGATGGTGAGCTTCACGTCATTCAGCCACCACGGCAGAGCGACGGTGCCGCAAAGGGCGATAAAGATCCTGACGTTATACAGCCAGTTACTGTTCCACGTATAGCGACGAAGCAGGGGGCTTAGCATGAGTGCGGCCAGTCCTTATTACTGAAAACGGCGACGGGCGTTGGCTTCACGCGCGGCTTGCGCGACTTCGACCGGGACAACACGGCGTCCTACCGGCCACAGGGCGATGGTGGCAATTTTGAAATTAGCGATGCCAACCGGAATGCCTATAATCGTGATGCACTGGGCGATACCGGCGAAGATATGCATCAGACACAACCACCAGCCAAAGAAGATCAGCCATAAAATATTCAGCAGCGTGCCGCCGGTATTCATCAGGGCATTTTTTCTTTCCGGCTCCAGCTCATCCACGTGTACGGCTTCATTTCCATAAGGAACGAGGGAGAGTTTGGTGATTTCCCAGCAGGAGCGCGTCAGCGGAAGGGTGAAGATGAGCACGATGCTCACCAGGGTGGCAAAAAGCCAGGAAAGGGTGGTGGCAAAACCGCCAAGGACAAAATTCAACACATTCAGAACGGTACGCATAAACCCTCATTTCCTTCGATATGATTAACGCCCGGTGATTGTAACGTTTTTTTGGGCTGGAGCACCTTAAAACTGGCAGTTAAACTGTCTGACAAATTATGACCTCGTGGATCCGGCAGGATATGGAACTGAAAGCAACTTCAATGGGCAAACGCCTGGCGCAGCACCCTTACGACAAGATTGTCCTGCTCAATGCAGGAGTGAAAGTCTCCGGTGAACGCCACGAATACCTTATTCCGTTTAATCAGCTACTGGCCATTCATTGTAAACGAGGGCTGGTATGGGGGGAGCTGGAGTTCGTCCTGCCGGCAGACAAAGTGGTGCGACTCCACGGGACCGAGTGGGCGGAAACCCAACGCTTCCACCATCATCTGAACACGCGCTGGCAGCAGTGGAGCCAGGAGATGAGCGTGATAGCCGCACAGGTGCTGCATCAGGTGCTGGACGATATCGCGCTAAGCAATACGCAGCAGAAGTGGCTGACGCGCCAGCAAACCGCCGGGCTTCAGCAAAAAATTGCCCAGGCGCTGACGGCATTGCCTTTACCGGTGGCGCGGCTTGAGGAATTTGATAACTGCCGCGACGCGTGGCGGAAGTGTCAGGCCTGGCTGAGCGATATCGAGAAAAGCCGTCTGGCGCATAACCAGGCCTGGACTGAGGCGATGCTTACGCAATATGCCGATTTTTTCAGTACGGTGGAGTCATCACCCCTCAATCCTGCCCAGGCGCGCGCCGTGGTGAATGGCGAGCAGTCTTTATTGGTGCTTGCAGGCGCCGGGAGCGGCAAAACGTCGGTGCTGGTGGCGCGCGCGGGTTGGCTTCTGACAACGGGCGAGGCGGTTGCCGACCAGATTTTGCTGCTGGCCTTTGGTCGCAAGGCTGCGCAGGAGATGGATGAGCGCATTCAGGCGCGTTTGCATACCCAGGATATCTCGGCGCGCACGTTCCACTCCCTCGCTTTACACATCATTCAACAGGGCAGCAAAAAAGTCCCTGTTGTCAGCAAGCTGGAAAATGACGCTCAGGCTCGCCAGGCGCTGTTTATCAAGGCATGGCGTCAGCAGTGCAGTGAAAAAAAGGCGCAGGCGAAAGGCTGGCGTCAGTGGCTTGAAGAGGAACTCAACTGGGAGGTGCCGGAGGGCAGCTTCTGGCAGGATGAAAAACTGGCGCGCCGGCTGGGCTCTCGTCTCGACCGGTGGGTAAGCCTGATGCGCATGCACGGCGGCTCTCAGGCGGAGATGACAGAAAGCGCACCGGAGTCTATCCGTGCCGTGTTTTCTAAGCGGGTTAAGCTGATGGCGCCGATGCTGAAAGCGTGGAAAACCGCGCTGAAAGACGAAAACGCGGTCGATTTTTCCGGGCTGATCCATCAGGCCATAATTATTCTGGAGAAAGGGCGCTTCGTCAGCCCGTGGAAACACATTCTGGTGGATGAGTTTCAGGATATCTCGCCTCAGCGCGCTGCGCTGCTTTCGGCGCTGCGGGCGCAGAATAAACACACGTCGCTGTTTGCCGTGGGCGATGACTGGCAGGCTATCTACCGTTTCAGCGGGGCGCAACTATCCCTCACCACGGCCTTCCACCACTATTTTGGGGAAGGCGATCGCAGCGATCTGGACACCACTTACCGCTTCAACTCGCGGATTGGCGAAATAGCCAACCGTTTTATACAGCAGAACCCGCATCAGCTGTCGAAACCGCTTAACAGCCTGAGGTCTGGGGATAAAAAGGCCGTCACGCTGCTGGCGGACGATCAGCTGGAACCGCTGCTGGATAAACTGAGCGGCTATGCGAAACCAGATGAGCGCATTCTGGTGCTGGCGCGTTATCACCACCTCAAGCCGACGGCGCTGGACAAAGCGGCGACGCGCTGGCCAAAACTACAGCTCGATTTTATGACCATTCACGCCAGTAAAGGGCAGCAGGCCGACTACGTGATTGTGGTGGGGCTAAAAGAGGGGAGCGACGGTTTCCCGGCACCGGCGCGGGAATCCGTGATGGAAGAGGCGTTATTGCCTGTTCCGGAAGATTTCCCGGATGCAGAGGAGCGGCGCTTACTGTACGTGGCGATAACCCGCGCGCGCCATCGCGTGTGGCTCTTGTTCAACAAAGAGGAGCCGTCGGTGTTTGTCGATATTTTGAAGAGTATTGACGTGCCGGTGGCGAGAAAGCCGTAACGCGCCGGGCAAATTCTGTAGGCCCGGTAAGCGCAGCGCCACCGGGCAAAAAACTACTTCAGTCTCTCCGCAAGATAACGCTGATAATCCGGGATCAAAATCTCCACCGGATCGTTAAACTGCGGCGATTCAATGATGAAATCTGCCGTTGAAAGATTGGTGGCTACCGGAATGTTCCACACCGTCGCCAGACGCAGCAGTGCTTTAACGTCCGGATCATGCGGAACCGCGTTCAGCGGATCCCAGAAGAAAATCAGAACGTCAATTTTACCTTCTGAAATCTGAGCGCCTACCTGCTGGTCACCCCCCATCGGGCCGCTCAGCATGGCATTCACTTCCAGACCGGTTTCGCGGTGGATCAGGTTGCCGGTTGTTCCCGTGGCAGAAAGGGCATGACGCTGTAAAAGAGGCTGATGGCGACGAACCCAGTTAAGCAGCATTTGTTTACAGTGATCGTGCGCAACCAGAGCAATGTGCTTGCGCGCCGGAAGTGTGCGTGTTGTCAGTTCCATAATCTTATCCGTGAGGTTACCTCGTTACACGATGACGGGAACTGGCTGATGCTGCAAGAGAAAGGACGAAAAAATGTGGCTTACGACGAAGGTTGTTGCTTCGCCCATTGCAGAAAACGGGCGCGCGTGTCCGGATCGGCATTCTGGAACCAGAACTTGAGGCGTTGCTCAGTAAGGGTCTGCGACTGAGGGGGGAGTACATCCAGCTCCGATACGCCCGAAAGCAGGGTACTGTCATCCGCCATCATGGTGGCGAACTGGGGCAGCGAGGCGCGCCTGCTGGCCCTGTTGTAGGTCTCGGTGTCCGCTTCATAGTCTGTTCCCTTTGACCTTTTTGTCAGCGCCAGAATATCCAGTTTTACCGGGATGGGCATGGAGTCCCCGTCCACCAGTTCAATGCGCGGCGAGGCATCAAATGCCAGTGACTCCTTTTCTGTCTCAAGGCGCGGGAGACGAAAATTGACCTGGCTGATAAGCTGGGTATTAAAGCTGGCCACCAGCGGAGGAGAAATGTACACCTGCTGTTCGTTGTCGGCGAGGCGAATGGTCTTTTCCACCCGAAAAACCACCTGATGAGGGCCGTTATCCAGCTCGATACTGTCTGCACCCCGCAGCAGGGAGCTGGAGACTTTTTTCCCGTCCAGCACCAGCAGGTCAATGTCGGTTGAGAGTCTGAGGGTGGTTGCGAAAACACAAACCGGCATGATTAACGCAACCATAGCCCAGGCAATGCCGGTTTTCATAGCAGACTCCTGTAGACAAACTACCCGGTAAGAATGTATCAAAAGTTTTCGATAAACACGTTTACTAACATATAGACATATTCTGCCGTTTTGCCCTCATACTTCTGTATGGGATGCGTGGTTGAGATGTCCGCTTTGACGTACACTTTGAAAAAAACCAGGAGGAAGAGCATGAAAGAGAACGACATTGTCGAGATTCTGACGTCCACACGCACTATCGCGCTGGTCGGCGCGAGCGATAAACCGGATCGCCCAAGCTATCGGGTCATGAAATACCTTCTGGATCAGGGTTATCAAGTGATCCCGGTCTCGCCGAAGGTGGCGGGGAAAACGCTGCTGGGCCAGCAGGGCTATGCGACGCTCGCGGACGTGCCGGAAAAGGTGGACATGGTGGACGTTTTCCGTAATTCAGAGGCGGCCTGGAGCGTGGCGCAGGAGGCGATTGCCATCGGCGCGAAAACGCTGTGGATGCAGCTGGGCGTGATTAATGAGCAGGCGGCTGTGCTGGCGCGCGATGCCGGGCTGAAGGTGGTGATGGATCGCTGTCCGGCAATCGATATTCCCCGGCTGGGGCTGGCAAAATAAAAAAAGCCCGTTTGACGGGCTTTTTTACACCTTTAGTTGCGCAGTCTTGGTGCCTGTAACTGTTTGCGGATGGTCTGAGCAAGCTCGTCCATAGTGGGTTGTTCCGGATGCTCATCCTGTAGTTCACCACTCAGCTGCGCTTCGGCAAGATAGGTATGGACAGGCTGACCATCGTCGCCCTCCATAACCACATGATACCAGGGCGCGGCGCGAAGCTCTGCGTCAACGGCCAGATCGTCTGCTGACGGTTCATCAAGGGAATACTCCGGGTCGATATCCACGACCACACCCAAATATCCAAGCAAGGTGTGGCGGACCTGCTGGCCGATACCGAATTTGCTGGCAATCATAGTCACCTCCCGGGAAACATTACATACACACTATGTGCGGGCAATATTTCTCTTTTCAAGTTACATGACGCGACAGGCAAACCCTTTCAGATACAGCCCTTCCGGGTAGGTAGCGATCACCGGGTGATCGGCGGCCTGACGGAACTGCTCTATAAATTGTACATCACGACCCGCATCTATTGCGGCATCGGCGATGATTTTTTGGAATAAATCTGTCGTCATCAGGCCAGAGCAGGAGAACGTCAGCAGCACGCCGCCCGGGTTCAGCAGCTGGATCGCCAGCATGTTGATGTCTTTATAGCCACGGCAGGCGCCCATCAGCTGGCTTTTGTTTTCCACAAATTTCGGCGGGTCCATCACGATGACGTCAAATTTCTCGCCCTGGTCGCGGTATTTACGCAGCAGTTTGAACACGTCGTCGCGCACAAACTCCGCTTTGCTCAGATCCAGCTTATTCAGCTCAACGTTCTGCTTCGCCACGTCCAGCGCTTCCTGTGAGGTGTCGACGCTCACTACCTGAGCACAGCCGCCCATCAGGGCAGAGACCGCAAAGCCGCCGGTATAAGAGAAGCAGTTCAGCACGCGCTTATCGGCAACGTACTGGCGCGTTGCCAGACGGCTGTCACGCTGGTCGAGGTAATAACCGGTCTTATGGCCGCCCTGGATATCCACCAGCAGCTTCATGCCATGTTCTTCGATAGGCAGCAGGGCAGGCGGCAGTTCGCCGGTAACCGGGCCTTGCGTCAGCTCCATGCCCTCTTTTTTACGTACCGCCACGTCGCTGCGGTCGTAAATGGCACATTCCGGGAACAGGGTTTGCAGGGCGCTAATCAGCGCGGCACGCTGGTATTCCGCCCCGGCGCTCAGCAGCTGCAACACCAGGAAATTGCCGAAGCGGTCAATGGTCACGCCCGGCAGCCCGTCGGATTCACCGGCAATCAGACGATAGCTGTCCAGCCCGTCACGCTTTGCCAGCCACTCGCGCCACTGCTGCGCCTGTTGCAGACGACGGACAAAGAAGTCGATATCGATGGTTTCTTCTTTATCGAACGTCCAGACGCGCGCGCGGATCTGAGATGCAGGCGAGTATGCGCCGCGTGCTAACCATTTCCCCTGATGGTCAACAATATCGATGGTTTCACCGAGGCTGGCTTTACCTTCCATGCGGGCAACCGCGCCGGAAAAGACCCAGGGATGACGGCGCAGTAATGACTTCTCGCGCCCTTTGGCTAACACTAAACGGGAAAACCTTGTAAAATCTGTTTTTTGGTTTTGTTGTGCTATGTTCATTAGGTACTCCCATGGAAAAACGTAAGCTATACAGTTATATACGTTGGTCGAGTGATAAACAGGCAAAAGGTTCATCACTACAGCGTCAATTGGAAACGGCGCGTAGGGTAGCACATGAAAACGATTTAGAGCTTGTTGAAATCATTGATGCTGGATTATCTGCGTTTAGATCGAAACATCTTGAGAAAGGCAGCTTAGGTGCATTCATAGAAGCTGTGAAGGTAGGTCAAATTGCTAGCGATTCGTGGCTTACCGTCGAAAGTTTAGATCGAATAAGTCGTGATGCAATACTGAAAGCTCAAGGGTTGTTCATGGAGTTGCTTGAATTGGGGATAACCATCTACACCGGGATGGATAACCGCATCTACACCAAATCAAGTGTAACGGATAATCCAATGGAATTGATGCTTTCCATTATGACCTTTTCGCGAGCCAATCAGGAAAGCATGGTGAAGTCGCAACGTCAAAAATCGGCAACGCAACTTAAAATCAACAAATTCAATGCTAGTGTTCGAGCAGATAATGGTTATCCGCATGCAATACGCAACTCTGGTGCGAACGTTTTTTGGTCTGATGTATCAGACGGAACTGTTCGACCGCATGAATATTACTTTCCGATAGCAAAACTGATTGTTTCACTTCGATTGAAAGGATGGGGATATATGAGAATAGCAAAGCATCTCAATGAAAATTATACCCCTCCGAAAGGAACTGCTAAGCGAAAGCATTTCAAAGACCTTTGGTCTCCAAAACTCATTTGTAACTTTCTGCAATCAAGAACGCTAATGGGTGAAAAATCAATTCGCGTTGATGGAGTTGAACATATTCTGAAGGGGTATTACCCTCAGGTTATCAGCGAAAATGAATTTTACAGTTTACAAAACGTTATCAACCGTAAACTCGCTAACGAACCAAATAACTATATTCCTTTGTTAACTGGGATCAGACGCTTTAAATGTGGATGCGGAGCAGCAATGGTTGCGTTCTTTCAGTACGACAAAATCAGATACCGCTGGGATGGTATGAAGTCATTAGATAAGCGCATGCACTGCGGTGCAAAGTCCTTTAATGGTGCTTCAATTGAGAATGCAATCGTTCAGATATGTGCCGACAAGATTTTCAAAGATGTGAAAACTCATACTTCGAATGTTGGGGCGATACAGGCAATGCTTGTTGAAGCGAAAAGAAAGTATAACCGTGGTATGGATATGCTTCTTGAAGATACTGCTCCACAGGGTTTGAACATCAAGTTAATCGAACTCGAGAAACAGATAGAAGAATTGCAAAAAAAATTGAATGATGAGTTAGTTACCGAAGCTGGGGTTAATTCTTCTGTGAGCTGGGGGGCTGTGCCTAAAGATTATAGAGATGTATTCAATACGGAACGGTTGGAAATTAAACAAAAAATACAAGCAAGTACGTTATCTATTGTCTGCACAACGATTAAAACAAAGGGCCATCTTTTCGAAATAAAATTTAATGATGGCGATGTCATTCGATTTTTTAGTGATAAAAGACGTGTACATGTTGATGTTCATAGCATTAACAACGCAGAGATTATGCAAAGTGAAGGGATAATACTACATGATCACTTAGATTATCTGGTGGGGCCTGAGGAGTTCATCGAACGTATCCGACAGAAACATTTACAGATGAAGGCTCTGCAAGAACGTACTTTGGATGACATCTTTGATATTTAGCCAGTATGTTCATTATGGCAGGATAGTAATTAGCGGTCGTGTTCTTCAAAATTTATTGACCGCTTCAAAGTTGCAAGAAGGGGTCAATTCTCAGAACAAGGAGCGAAGTTCATAACCACATGACCTAAGCTCAGTAATGACGCTCATTTTCCAGGCTCCAGAGGTGTCTAAGGGTACGTAAACTACGCCACTAATATCATTTGGTGTTTCAATGTCTCCTTTCACCAGAGCACAAACGTTTTCCCTGCCAAGTTTTGCCATAAGATAGCCATGTTCGAATACAACATTTTGCCGTGCGCGATTACGAGGCGGGACTTTAGTATCACTTGCACCACGACCATGATCACATGCCGTGTAGAGCACAAGAGCGAAATCTGCGTCATTCGTGTAGCGTTCTATTTTTTCGATGATGGTTCGACCTTGGCTTGCTTGTTCATGTAGGACTATCGGCTCGAGACCCAAGTCTGAAATGAATCGAGCTACTTCCTGCTTGGCTTCATTATCCCGACCATGAACGATGAATACTTTCCTTTTGTTTCGTGTAACTTTAGGAAATTGATCGAAAATCTCTGCTTGGTTATACGAACTATCAATGCCTGAAGTAGGCTGTTGAAACCAGGGCTGTACTTCTGGTTTATGAGCCCTCTGCGTTGAGGGCTGCACAGATTCGCCGAATTCTAAGAAGTCCAACAATGGGGTAAATTGTGCTGAAATAAAGGTTCGCCGTTCAGCATAAGTACCGAATTTGGTTTTTATGAAGGACCAAAAGGAGTCAAGGCTCCGGTGTTGCCTGACAAAACTGGGCATCCATGTTGAAAGGACAGAATCGTTGATTAACTTGTTCCTTAACATTACATACTCTTCTTCATCATATGAAAGGCCAGTTGCACGAGCAGTTAAAAGGTTAGCAAGGTAACTAACTCGTTCGAAGTCAGTATGCAAAAAATCAAGCTTTGGCAATTGATTAACCTCATGAAACACAGTTTTGAATGAGTGATTATAATTATAAATTGTCTTAGGGCAGATCTCCATCTGCCGTTAAAGCCGCGCTTTTGAAAGTACTTTTTTTTGGATGATATGTTTATGAACCCTGTTTAGTTTCAGCATGTCAAATATAGCTAGTCACAATAGAAGGCAGCCTATGTTGCGAGCAAAGCTAGTCCCGTCAAGTGAAGCGAAGATTGGCAGTTAACAATTGTGTAAAAAATATACCAAGAAGTACTGTTT
>NZ_JBLVXX010000027.1:0-68316 GCF_048283985.1 Enterobacter cloacae complex sp. 6730903
GATTTGAATATGTTCCCGCAATGTATTTCAATCGCTTCGTTCAATAAATTTGAGGTGACGTTTTTTTAAAAAATATAAGTTAAATAAGTTTAAAGGAGTGTCAATAAACGTCAGCACGAACTTTCAGAAGAATACAATATAGATAACGTCAATGATCGCCAGCAGCGACCAAAGAACAATGTAGAGCATGAAATGCTCGCGGATGTTATTGATAAGGTAATTTACCAGTCTGCGCATCATGCCCCTCTCGCTAAACAGGCTCCGGTTATTCGGAGCCTGTAGAGGTATTATCGGTTAAAGCGCGAGAGCGCGAAGGGCTTGAGATCAAACGAAGGCGCGATCCCCTGCGCAAACTGGGCGGCGATTTCACCTAACACAGAGGCAAATTTAAACCCGTGACCGCTGAGCCCGGTTACGAGCAGGGTGTTGTCGTGTCCCGGCAGGGTGTCGATGATAAAATCTTCATCCGGGGTGTTGTCGTAGGTGCACGCTGCGCCGTAAAGCAACCCGCCTACGCCCGGCAGGATATTACGCAGGAACGTGAAGGCTTCGGAACCATCCTGCGGATAAGCGCCGTACGGCTTGCGTTCTTCCGCAGAGGAAATTACCTGTCCGCCGTTATGTTTGCCAATCTTGAGCGCGTCTTTTTCCGAGGGGAAACCATAGAACTGGTCGCCGTTGGGTAACTCGCCTGTAAACGCCGGGAATTTGTTCTGACTGCTGTAACGCCCGTCAGACTGGAACCAGGAGAAGACTTTTCGCACCGGCTGGATGGGCAGGTCCGGCAGCAGTTTCGTCACCCACGTTCCCGCACTCACCAGCAGGCGCGTGGCGGTATATTCACCTTCAGCGGTGGTGACGGTTGAACCCTCTGCATGGTGGGTGATGCCCGTGACCGGACAGTTGAACAACTGCGCGCAGCCCGCTTTGGCGGCGAGATCAATCCAGGTCTTAATGGCCGTTTCGCTGTGCAGCACGCCAGAGTTGGCTTCAAACAACCCAATGTAGTCGTCAGGGACAGAAATTTCCGGCCAGCGCGCCATGATGCCGTTCGCATCCAGGCGCTCGACGTCCAGGCGGTAGGCTTTCGCGCTCTCCTCGACGGTCGCCAGAAAGGTGGAGCTGGCTGGCCCCAGGTTAACGACCCCGGTGCGCTCAAAAATGCGATCTTCGGTGAGTGTGGCCAGCTCATCCCACAGCGTCTGAGCCCGAAGCACCAGCGGTACATAACGTTCACCTTCACCGTAAGCGTGACGGATCAGACGGGTATCGCCGTGATGGCTTCCTTCAGAGTGGGGGGGAAGGTGGGCGTCAATCATCAGCACTTTCAGACCCGCCTGCGTGGCGTAATAACCGGCGGCAGATCCTACGGAGCCGCTTCCGATAATGATTAAATCGTATTTCATAGGCTTCTCTTTACTAACGCTTTGTTAGCAGAGTAATTAACTATGTGGGCTTATACAAGAACGAAATAAATAAGGCACCGCGAGGGTGCCTGTTGAGTGAAAAGGGGCATAAGGTCAATGCCGTTTATACTCATTTTCCTGATAGTCGCCAGATTCTATTTTTGCGATGCCTGCTTCTAAAATAGAGATAAACTGACGGGCGACGTCTGTTGTAAGCCACAGCGTCTGTCCAACTTCCGCTTCATCACGGTTTTGCTGATTTGGGGTCTGGTAGTGCAAACGCAGCATCAGCGCATCGTAGCTGTCTACGGTGCTGATATCCCAGCCAACAAGCGGATGGGTCTGGATGACTTCACTATTCTTTTCCATTATAACCCCCTTAATGCGTGTTAGAAGACAACGACTTTGAGGTTCAATGCATGTTTTTCTGAAAGCAATTTCAGTATATCAATTAATAAGGGTTCAGAAGGAAAAAATAAACGGGTAGCAACACATTTTTATGCTTTTTAGGATTGTTCGAACAATAAAACGCCATCTTGTTCACGATTTTCTAAGAAGATGCTGAAATATTTTGAACTTTCAGGAGACGAAACGAAAAAAAGCCGGGGCGACCCGGCAAAAAAACACAATGAGGGAGCAAATTTTAATCAGTGATGAACCAGTCGTCGGCGCTTTCCCATGTTTCCTGCAAAATTTCGCTGATGCGTTCTTTGTCTTCTTTCGCGCCGCCGATGACGGAAAGATGGTTTGCTGTCGCATAACGTACCGTTACGGCGCCATCGTTTTCAGGAAAAGTGCTGTTAATACGTCGGGATAGTTCACCCGCCAGAGCGTCGAGTGCGCCAGCAGGCAGGACGGTGGATTTGGCTATGGTGACTTCGATACGCATAAATGCCCCCTGTGTAATATACTGTTTATTTATACAGTTATATTGTCGCTTTGACAACAGGGGGCGCGATTTTTTTAGCGTTTTACCGTCCAGTTTACGGTTTCACCGGCCAGGAAGGGGATCAGCGTATCGTCGGTGAGCGCAATCGACGCTTCAACCTGGCTTTCTTTGCGCTCAAGCTCAATGAACGTGTCATTAACCGGCAGACCGTAGAAACGCGGGCCGTTAAGGGAGCAGAAAGCTTCGAAATGGGCTAACGCATTCATCTCTTCAAACACGGTTGCGTAACTTGCCAGGGCGGTCGGGGCGTTAAAGCAGCCTGCACAGCCGCAGCTCGCCTCTTTACGGTGACGGGCATGCGGGGCGGAATCCGTGCCGAGGAACGCGCGTGGAAAGCCGCTGGCGACCAGCTCACGTAGCGCCTGCTGGTGGATGTTGCGCTTGAGGATCGGCAGACAATACAGATGTGGACGAACGCCGCCCACCAGCATGTGGTTACGGTTAAACATCAGGTGCTGCGGGGTGATGGTGGCGGCAATCAGCTCGTTTCCATCCCGGACATACTCTGCGGCATCTTTAGTCGTAATGTGTTCAAACACCACTTTCAGCCCCGGAAGACGCTGGCGCAGCGGTTCCATGACCGTTTCGATAAAACGTGCTTCGCGATCGAAAATATCAATGTCAGCGTGGGTCACTTCCCCGTGCACCAGCAGCGGCATGCCCAGTTTTTGCATACGCTCCAGAACGGGCATGATGGCATCAATGCTGGTCACTCCATGGCTGGAGTTGGTGGTGGCATTCGCCGGGTAGAGCTTCGCGGCGGTGAATACACCTTCGTTAAACCCGCGCTCAACTTCATTCGGATCCAGCGAGTCCGTCAGGTAGCAGGTCATCAATGGGGTAAAATCGTGTCCGGCCGGAACGGCGTCAAGGATACGCTGGCGATAGGCAATCGCGGCCTCGACGGTAGTGACTGGCGGAACCAGGTTAGGCATAACAATCGCACGGCCATAAATTTCGCTGGTATACGGCACGACGGTTTTCAGCATGTCGCCATCACGAAGATGGATATGCCAGTCGTCTGGGCGGCGGATTTTGAGAACCTGGGATTGTACAGTCATGGAAGCTCCGGCTTGAAAGAGATCAGTCATTAGAGGGCTGTTTTTGCCGGACACAAATCATAAGCGGAAACGTTTTCGTTTGCACACTATTCCGTTAAAAAAAACGGGCGCCTGAGCGCCCGGAGTGTTTAGTCGGTGAAAGGGATGATGATTTCACCCGGTTTCACCTCTATCCCTTTGGCATATTTTTTCGCCAGAGATTCGCCTTTGCTCTTGTCTTCGCTCAGAACATAGGCAGGCTGTTGGTTAAAGTAGTTCTGCAAGGACTGGTTGAGATACGGCATCAGCGTTTGCAGCACCGGTTTCATTTTTTCCGGCGTCACAACCGCATCGACGATTTCCATCTCTTGCAGGAATATTGCCCCTTTCTCTTTATTAAAGACCGGCAGCGCCTTGAGCTTCAGCTTGATATCCGCTTTCTGATTGCCGAAGAGCGAGGTCATATCGAGGCTGGCATCGCCGGAAAGGGTGACTTTGTTAGGCTCCTCGCGCCCAATCTGGCTGGCGAGCTTCGTCAGGACGATATGCGCGTCAGCAAGGCCGGGCACGCCGATATCTTTTGAAAAGTTATTATGTTTTTCCAGCGCCTGATTAATTTCCTGCTCACTGACGGTGTACTGCGTAAGCTGGTTACATCCCACCAGCAGACCACTGACAATTAACGCAGCGGCAATAACGATCTTTTTCATGGCGTTCCTCAACATAAAATCGGCGCATCTGTCCTGATACGCCAGTATGTCAGGGTGATCCAACAGAAACCAGCAGAAAAAACTGATAGTGAAAGAGGGTCAGGCGCCAGGCTCCAGCATCCCGCGGGTGCTGCGTTTATCACTGAACTGCCACCAGAGGGCAATCAGCGTCATAAAGCCGACCATGCCGAGCATGACCCACGGCAGCTCCGGCTGATGGAGCGCTTTTCCGGCATCAAACAGCCAGCCGCCACCGGTGTAACCCAGTGCGCCGCCAAGCGCCAGCCCGAGACGGCTGAAGCCCATGTAGCTGCCCCGGGCCCGGGCATCGGCAAGTGACGCGCTCAGCGTTTCACGGGCTGGCTCGGCAATGATTGAGCCAATATAGAAGGTGCAGATCAGCATAAACAGTTGCTGAAGCGAACTCACCAGGCCGATGGGCATCATGCTCAGCGTCATCAGCAACAGCCCGGCCATCAGACGGTGCTCAAGCCGGAAACGGCGCTCGCTCCAGCGGGCAATCGGATAAAGCAGCGTCAGTGAGAGGCAGGCCTCTATGGCATACATCCACTTCACTGCCGCTGGCGTGCCGGCAATATCGTTAACCATAATGGGCAGCATCAGCATGACCTGCACGGTGAGCATGTAGTAGCCGGTCAGGGTTAACACATAGGTGACGAAGCGTTTATCGCTCAGCACGCGGTCAAGCCCTTCCCGCACAGGCGCCTTCACCGTCGACAGCTTCCACGCGGGCAGAAACAGACCGTTAAACAGCGCGCAGAGAATAAACAACATCGCGCCGGTGGCGCAGACCAGGCGGAAATCGTATTGCAGCAGCCAGCTTCCCAGCAGGGCGCCCACCACCGCGCCAGCGCTGTCCTGCATCATCAAAATCGAGAAGAAGCGCCCCCGGTGTTGCGGACGGATAAGCTTAACCACCAGCGCGGTACGCGGTGGGTCGAAAAGGGTGCCGCCAATCCCGGAAAGGAAACAGGAGAACCACAGCAGCCAGGGTTCATGAGCGATAGCCATGGTGGCGAATCCCGCCGCACGTAACAGCATGCCGGTGACGATCATCGGTTTCGCGCCGAAGCGGTCGGCTATTGCGCCGCCAAACACGCCCAGACCCTGTTGTACAAACTGGCGTAGACCCAGCGCGATCCCGACCATCAATGCCGCCCAGCCCATTTGATCGACAAAACGAATCGATATAAGCGGAAAAACGACAAAAAAGCCGAGCACGACCAGCATGTTATCGACGAGCAGGAAATATTTACCCAGGCTCCTGGCCTGTGATACGCGGGACATTTTCCCTCCAGGGAAAATAAAAGGTGAGCACGCTAACATTCTGCGGTGTCGCCGGGCTTTTTCCCATACCCGCCGGCGACAATATTTTTTTATCAAAAAGGTGCTTTGATAGAGAGTTCTCATCGAAAAATGTGAAAAGCGATCAAAATGGTATGTCACTGTTTTCACAGAAGGCACAGGCGCAGGTATAGTAAAGCTAACAGGCAGAGCAGAAGCGACGGGAAGGAGTGGTAACGATGTTTGGCTATCGCAGTAATGTGCCAAAAGTGCGTCTGACGACGGACAGGCTGGTCGTTCGTCTGGTGCATGAGCGTGATGCCTGGCGTCTGGCGGATTATTACGCCGAGAATCGCCAGTTTTTAAAACCCTGGGAACCCGTTCGGGACGAGAGCCACTGCTACCCCTCTGGCTGGCAGGCGCGCCTCAGTATGATTGCGGAATTTCATAAACAGGGAAGTGCGTTTTATTTCGCGCTTCTCGATCCGGAAGAGAAAGAGATCGTTGGCATCGCCAATTTTTCAAACGTGGTACGCGGGTCGTTTCACGCCTGTTACCTCGGGTATTCCATCGGTCAGAAATGGCAGGGGCAGGGGCTCATGTTTGAGGCGCTGACGGCGGCGATTCGCTACATGCAGCGCACGCAACATATCCATCGCATTATGGCCAACTACATGCCGCACAATAAGCGCAGCGGCGATCTGCTGGCCCGCCTGGGGTTTGAGAAAGAGGGCTATGCCAAAGATTATCTGCTGATTGACGGCGAGTGGCGGGACCATGTGCTCACCGCGCTCACCACGCAGGAGTGGACCGCGGGTCGTTAAGGAGAAAAAATGAAATATCAGTTAAATGGCGCCGAAGCGCGCGTGGTCGGCTGCCTGCTGGAAAAGCAGGTCACCACGCCGGAACAGTATCCTCTGTCCGTGAATTCCGTCACGATGGCCTGCAACCAGAAGACGAACCGTGAGCCGGTGATGAACCTTGGCGAGCACGAGGTGCAGGATACCCTTGACGAGCTGGTGAAGCGCCACTACCTGCGCACCGTCAGCGGCTTCGGCAATCGCGTCACTAAATATGAACAGCGCTTTTGTAATTCCGAATTTGGCGATTTAAAACTCAGCGCCGCAGAAGTGGCGGTGATCACCACGCTGCTGCTGCGCGGGGCGCAGACACCGGGGGAACTGCGCACGCGCGCCTCCCGCATGTATGAGTTTCAGGATATGCAGGACGTTGAAAAGACGCTGGAGGGGCTGGCCTCACGCGAGGACGGTCCTTACGTGGTGCGTCTGCCCCGCGAGCCGGGCAAGCGTGAAAGCCGCTACATGCACCTGTTTAGCGGCGACGTTGAGCCCTCTGCGCTGGCCGTAGAATCCGACACGCCAGCATCAAACGACAGCCTGACCGCGCGCGTGGCAGCCCTGGAGGACGAGGTTGCCGGGCTGAAGCAGCGTCTTGATGCGTTACTCGCACATTTGGGAGATTAATCGTGACAACATTACGCATTGGTGTTGTGGGGCTGGGAGGGATCGCGCAAAAAGCCTGGCTGCCCGTTTTAGGCGCCGCGTCCGACTGGACGCTGCAAGGGGCGTGGTCGCCCACCCGCGAGAAAGCAGAGTGCATCTGCAAAACCTGGCGCATCCCTTATGCCGGTTCGCTACAGGATTTAGCCCGTGAATGTGATGCGGTATTTGTGCATACCTCAACCGCGACGCACTATCAGGTGGTGAGCGAGTTGCTGAACGCAGGCGTTCACGTCTGCGTGGATAAACCCCTGGCGGAAAATGTACAGGATGCTGAACAACTGATTGAGCTGGCCGCGCGTAAAAAGCTGACGCTGATGGTCGGCTTCAACCGCCGTTTTGCGCCGCTCTATCAGCAGCTTAAAGCGCAGTCCGGCTCGTTTGCTTCTCTGCGTATGGATAAGCACCGTACCGACAGCGTGGGGCCGAACGATCTGCGTTTCACGCTGCTGGATGATTATCTCCACGTCGTGGATACGGCCCTGTGGCTGAGTAATGGAAAAGCCCAGCTGCAAAGCGGCACGCTGCTGACCAACGAGCAGGGCGAGATGGTTTACGCCGAACATCATTTTGCCGTTGAGCATTTGCAGGTGACGACCAGCATGCATCGTCGGGCGGGCAGCCAGCGCGAGTCCGTGCAGGCCGTTACGGATGGCGCGCTGTATGACGTCACCGATATGCGAGAGTGGCGGGAAGAGAAGGGCAATGGCGTGGTCGCGTTACCCGTTCCCGGCTGGCAAAGCACCCTGGAGCAGCGTGGCTTCGTGGGCTGCGCGCGTCACTTCATCACCTGCGTGCAGAATCAGACGGTTCCTGAAACGTCCGGGGAGCAGGCTATTCTGGCGCAGCGCATTGTGGAACGACTCTGGCGCGAAGCCATGTCGGAATAACGCGTTGTAACATCTGCCGATAGTAATTCGTTGAAATCCGGTTAGACTAAGCGCCGCTTGTTGGCTTTGCCGGGTGGCGCTAACGCTTATCCGTCCTGGAAATCCGTAGGGTTGTGGAACTTCACGTTAATGAACTTATTAAAATCGCTGGCGGCCGTCAGCTCGATGACCATGTTTTCCCGCGTGCTTGGCTTTGCGCGCGATGCCATTGTGGCAAGGGTTTTTGGCGCCGGGATGGCGACTGACGCCTTTTTCGTCGCTTTTAAGCTGCCAAACCTGCTGCGCCGTATTTTTGCCGAAGGGGCCTTCTCACAGGCATTCGTTCCGATCCTCGCAGAATATAAAAGCAAGCAGGGCGAAGATGCCACCCGCGTCTTTGTGGCCTACGTTTCCGGATTACTGACGCTGGCGCTGGCGATCGTGACCGTCCTGGGGATGCTGGCAGCGCCCTGGGTGATCATGGTGACGGCGCCGGGTTTTGCTGACACGGCGGATAAATTTGCCCTGACCACGCAACTGCTGCGTATAACCTTCCCCTATATTCTGCTGATTTCGCTGGCGTCGCTGGTGGGTGCCATCCTGAATACCTGGAACCGCTTCTCCGTTCCGGCCTTTGCCCCCACGTTCCTCAACGTCAGCATGATTGGCTTTGCGCTGTTCGCCGCGCCGCATTTTAACCCACCGGTGCTGGCGCTGGCCTGGGCCGTGACCGTCGGCGGCGTGCTACAGCTTGCTTACCAGCTTCCGCATCTGAAAAAGATCGGCATGCTGGTTCTGCCGCGCATTAATTTCAAAGATGCGGGCGCCATGCGCGTTATTAAACAGATGGGACCGGCAATACTCGGCGTGTCCGTCAGCCAGATCTCGCTGATCATCAATACCATCTTCGCCTCTTTCCTGGTGTCGGGCTCGGTGTCCTGGATGTACTACGCCGATCGTCTGATGGAGTTTCCATCCGGGGTGCTGGGCGTGGCGCTGGGGACTATTCTGCTGCCGTCACTGTCGAAAAGTTTCGCCAGCGGCAACCACGATGAATACTGCCGCCTGATGGACTGGGGCCTGCGTCTCTGTTTTCTGCTGGCGCTGCCAAGCGCGGTGGCGCTGGGGATCCTGGCAAAACCGTTGACGGTGTCGTTGTTCCAGTATGGAAAATTCACCGCCTTTGATGCCGCCATGACCCAGCGTGCACTGGTCGCCTACTCGGTGGGGCTGATGGGGCTGATTGTCGTGAAGGTGCTTGCGCCCGGTTTCTATTCACGTCAGGACATCAAAACGCCGGTTAAGATTGCCATTGTGACGCTGATCATGACGCAGCTGATGAACCTGGCGTTTATTGGACCGCTGAAACACGCGGGGCTGTCATTGTCGATTGGTCTGGCGGCCTGTCTGAACGCCGGGCTGCTGTACTGGCAGCTGCGCAAGCAGGATATCTTCACACCGCAGCCGGGCTGGGCAGGCTTCCTGCTGCGTCTGGCGATCGCGGTAGTGGTGATGGCGGCCGCGCTGGTTGGCATGTTGTATGTCATGCCTGAGTGGGCGCAGGGCACCATGCCTTACCGCCTGATGCGTCTGATGGCCGTGGTGGTGGTCGGGGTGGTGGCGTACTTTGCCACGCTGGCGGTGCTTGGCTTCAAGGTGAAAGAGTTTACCCGCCGCACGGTATAAACGCCAAAAGGGGAGTTCACCAGAAGGTGCTCCCCGCTTCATGACGTGCCGCTACTGCGTCAAATCGAAATCTTTTTCCCGCCCGTGATACGTGCCGTGGCCGTCTGACCATCCGCACCGTACAGCCCCGGCTCTTTATAGGGCTTTAACACCTCAAGCGCCTGCTGATTACGGATAATCTGACCTTCCAGCAGCCAGCCGTTATGCTGGTTGAGATCGCGAAGATGCTGGGTTTTTTCTGTAATGGTCTGCCAGCGTTCGTTGATCTCATCATTGGCGCTGCGTTTCGCGTCTTGCTCAGCGCGTCGCTGTTTTTCCAGATAATCCAGGGTCGCCAGCAGCGAACTTTTATCTTCAGTAATGCGTTGCAACGCGCTGCCGTTGATTTGACCAGAAGAGAGGTGGTGCTGTTCGGCATCCATCACCGTTTTCAGGTCGTTCAGGACCACCGTCATCTGATCCAGTATTTCTGACAGTCGACTCATACGGTTAGTTACTCTGGAGGAAACTCTGTGCGTCCTGAATCAGCGCATCAGCGATTTTGCTGGTATCCATTTTCAGTTCGCCGTTACGGATAGCCGTTTTCAGCGCTTCAACACGTTCCATGTTGATATCGCTGCTGCCTGGCTGCATCAGCTTCGACTGGGCATCGCTCAGCGTGACGCTGGTGCTGTTAGCCGTCGACGTTTTTTCCAGACGCGTTTTTTGCGGGGCAGCCTCATTCGTTTCGCGAGGTTGTACAGTGCTAACCGGCTTCAGGGCTGATGTACGATCAATGCTCATAGTGTTGTCCTCATCGAGGGTTCGCGGCGTTTGCGCCTGACATCATCATTTGTTGAATATTTATCGGCAGTCGCCGCGAAATCTTTAAAAAGATTACAGGTTAATCAGAATATTCCCATCAGGACCGACCGTGCCGCTGACCACCTGGCCTGAGGACATTCTGACCCGGGCATTTTGCGCCACTGCGGCATTATTCAGCGCTTTTCCTTCACTGTTGATACTAAAGCCTTCGCCATTGGCGACCACCATCACCTGTTGTCCCGCTTTCACCCGCCACGCCTGGCGCAGCATGGATAGCTGTATCGCCTGTCCAGGAGCGACATCGCGCAGGCTGACCGCCTCCTGAGCCTGGTTGATATCCAGCATCGTCCGCGGTGGAAGCTGATCCAGACGGCCTCGCTTCAGCGTTACGCTGTCAGGTTGCAGCAGGCTGCCCCGGGGAATGGGAACGGCGGCGACAACATAATTGCCCGTCGCCTGAACCGCAACCTGTAAATAGCGTTTTTCATTGGCGCAACGCGCCAGCACGTTCACGTTGCCCCACAAGCGGGTGCTGCCGGTCACGCTAAATGACGGGGCTTCGCAGGAAGGGTAAAGGTTAGGCGGGGTGCGCACGGTCACGCGTACGTCATCGCTGAAACCGGCCAGCTTCTGCGCAAAGAATGCATTGAGCTGATCCTCTAACCCCTCAGCCTGCACCAGAGGGCTCAAAAGCAGTAGGGCCGCCGCCAGGCCACGTTTAAAAGTCCGCATCGCACGTTCCACCATGTCCAGAATTTAGCAAATTCTACCCGCAGTGGTTTTCCATCAACGCAACAAATAGCGACGCATTTTGCGCTTATTCCGTCGATAGGGGAGACGGGGTGAGATTTAAGCTGTGAACTGAAATTTTCTCATCAGCGGAGGAGACATGCTCGATAAACTCGACGCCGCGTTACGTTTTCAGCAGGAAGCGCTCAACTTACGCGCCCAGCGGCAGGAGATTTTAGCCGCCAATATCGCCAACGCGGATACTCCCGGGTACCAGGCGCGCGATATTGATTTTTCCAGTGAACTCAAAAAAGTGATGGAGCGTGGACGTGCCGAAGGAACGGGTGTCTCACTGGCCCTGACATCCTCACGTCATATTCCCGCTCAGGCGATGACCGCGCCAACGACCGACCTGCTTTACCGTATTCCCGATCAGCCCTCGCTTGATGGCAACACCGTCGACATGGACCGGGAGCGCACACAGTTTGCCGATAACAGCCTGCAATACCAGACAGGTCTGACGCTACTCGGCGGGCAAATTAAAGGCATGATGACCGTCCTACAGGGGGGCAATTAGTAAATGGCCTTGCTGAATATTTTTGATATCGCCGGTTCGGCATTAACGGCGCAGTCCAAACGACTGAACGTGGCCGCCAGTAACCTGGCCAACGCCGACAGCGTGACCGGCCCTGACGGGCAACCGTATCGCGCTAAACAGGTTGTCTTCCAGGTTGATGCTGCACCGGGTGCGGCAACGGGCGGCGTAAAAGTGGCGGACGTGGTTGAGAGCCAGGCACCCGACAAGCTGGTTTACGAGCCAGGCAACCCGCTCGCGGATGCCAGCGGCTACGTGAAAATGCCGAACGTGGATGTGGTCGGGGAGATGGTGAACTCTATGTCCGCGTCGCGCAGCTACCAGGCAAACGTCGAAGTGCTCAATACCGTGAAGAGCATGATGCTCAAAACACTCACTCTCGGCCAGTAAAGGAGACACGCATGTCCATCGCCGTAAACGTGAATGACCCGACAAATACCGGCGTCAACAGCACCAGCAGTGCGACCGGTTCCAGCTCTCTCACCGGGAGCAATGCCTCCGATTTACAGAGCAGCTTTCTGACCCTGCTGGTGGCGCAGCTGAAAAATCAGGACCCGACCAATCCGATGCAGAACAACGAACTGACCACGCAGCTTGCGCAGATCAGTACCGTCAGCGGCATTGAGAAACTGAACACCACGCTCGGCTCGGTCTCCGGTCAAATCGATAACAGCCAGTCCTTGCAGGCCGCCAACCTGATCGGTCATGGGGTGATGATCCCGGGGACCACGATTCTGGCGGGCACCAGCACTACCGATGGCACGTCCACCACCACCACGACGCCGTTTGGCGTTGAGTTGCAGCAGCCGGCCGACAAAGTCACCGCCACAATCAAAGACGCCAGCGGCAACGTGGTGCGCACGATTGAGATTGGCGAGCTTAAAGCGGGCGTTCATACCTTTACCTGGGATGGCAGCCTGACCGACGGCACTAAAGCGCCTAACGGCTCGTATCAGGTTGCGATTAGCGCCAGCAACGGCACCACTCAGCTGGTGGCTCAGCCGCTACAGTTTGCCCTGGTTCAGGGCGTCATCAAAGGTAGCGATGGCAACAAACTGGATTTGGGTACCTCCGGTACCACCACACTCGACGAAGTTCGGCAGATTATCTAAGCCTTCATACTTATCAGGAGTAAGTCATGGCCTTTTCTCAAGCGGTCAGCGGCCTGAATGCTGCGGCCACCAACCTGGACGTCATTGGCAACAACATCGCCAACTCCGCGACCTATGGTTTTAAATCCGGTTCTGCGTCTTTTGCAGATATGTTTGCAGGCTCTAAAGTGGGCCTGGGCGTGAAGGTTGCGGGTATCACCCAGGACTTCACCGACGGGACGACCACCAACACCGGTCGCGGTCTGGACGTCGCCATCAGCCAGAACGGTTTCTTCCGTATGGTGGATGCCAACGGTTCCGTGTTCTACAGCCGCAACGGCCAGTTCAAGCTGGATGAAAACCGTAACCTGGTGAACATGCAGGGACTTCAGTTAACCGGTTATCCGGTTGCCGGCACGCCGCCTACGGTGCAAACCGGTGCGAATCCGCAGGCGATCTCCATCCCAACGACGCTGATGGCGGCGAAGTCCACCACCACGGCCTCTCAGCAGATCAACTTGAACTCCACCGATACCGCGCCAACCGTCGCCTTCGACCCGGCCAACCCTGACTCTTACAACAAGAAAGGTACCGTGACGGTGTTTGACAGCCAGGGTAATGCGCACAACATGAACCTGTTCTATGTCAAAAACGCGACGCCAGCTAACTCCTGGAAGGTGTATTCGCAGGATGGCAGCGTAGCGGGCAGCGCGGTGAAGGAAGAAACTACGCTGATCTTTAATGAGAGTGGTGTACTGACGGATGGCGGGAGTATTGATATCACCACGGGTACCGTTCCGGGCGCGACGCCAGCCACGTTTGCCATGAGTTTCGCCAACTCCATGCAGCAAAACACCGGTGCAAACAACATCGTGGCGACGAGCCAGAACGGCTATAAGCCGGGCGATCTGGTGAGCTACCAGATCAACGATGACGGTACCGTTGTCGGTAACTATTCGAACGAACAGACCCAGGTGCTGGGCCAGATCGTGCTGGCAAACTTCGCTAACAACGAAGGCCTGAAATCCGAAGGGGATAACGTCTGGTCTGCCACGCAGTCTTCCGGTGTTGCCCTGCTGGGTACCGCGGGTTCCGGTAACTTCGGCACGCTGACCAACGGCGCGCTGGAAGCCTCCAACGTCGATCTGAGTAAAGAGCTGGTGAACATGATCGTCGCGCAACGTAACTACCAGTCCAACGCGCAGACCATCAAAACCCAGGATCAGATCCTCAACACGCTGGTTAACCTGCGTTAAGCAGCTGACGGGAAAGCGCAATGGATCACGCAATATATACAGCGATGGGCGCAGCAAGCCAGACGCTCAATCAGCAGGCTGTTACCGCCAGCAACCTGGCAAACGCCTCCACGCCAGGTTTTCGTGCGCAGCTCAACGCGCTGCGTGCGGTGCCGGTAGAAGGGCTGTCATTGCCCACGCGTACGCTGGTCACCGCCTCCACGCCGGGCGCCGACATGACGCCAGGCCAGATGGATTACACCGCGCGTCCGCTGGACGTTGCCCTTCAGCAGGACGGCTGGCTGGCGGTGCAAACGGCGGACGGCGGGGAAGGCTATACCCGCAACGGTAATATCCAGGTGAGCGCCACCGGGCAGCTGACGATTCAGGGGCATCCGGTGATGGGCGAAGCCGGTCCGTTGACGGTGCCGGAAGGGTCAGAGCTGACCATTGCGGCAGACGGGACGATCTCGGCGTTAAACCCGGGCGACCCGGCGAACACCGTTGCGCCTGTCGGTCGTCTGAAGCTGGTGAAAGCGGAAGGCAACGAAGTGCAGCGTGGTGATGACGGGATGTTCCGTCTGACCCAGGCGGCGCAGGCCATGCGTGGCGCCACGTTACAGGCCGACCCGACCATCCGCGTGATGTCCGGCGTGCTGGAAGGCAGTAACGTCAAACCGGTAGAAGCCATGACCGACATGATCGCCAGCGCCCGCCGCTTCGAAATGCAGATGAAAATCATCAGCAGCGTCGATGAAAACGCAGGCAAGGCTAACCAACTTCTGGCTATGAGTTAACAGGACTTCCTATGATCAGTTCTTTATGGATCGCGAAAACCGGTCTGGACGCACAGCAAACCAATATGGATGTGATTGCCAACAACCTGGCAAACGTCAGCACCAATGGTTTCAAGCGCCAGCGTGCGGTTTTCGAAGATTTGCTTTATCAAACGATTCGTCAGCCAGGGGCGCAGTCTTCTGAGCAAACCACGCTGCCGTCCGGTCTGCAAATTGGTACCGGCGTGCGCCCGGTCGCCACCGAGCGTCTGCACAGCCAGGGCAACCTGTCCCAGACCAACAACAGTAAAGACGTTGCCATTAAAGGTCAGGGTTTCTTCCAGGTGCAGCTGCCTGACGGGACCTCCGCCTATACCCGCGATGGTTCTTTCCAGGTGGATCAGAATGGTCAGCTGGTGACGGCGGGCGGTTTCCAGGTTCAGCCTGCGATCACCATCCCGGCGAACGCGCTGAGTATCACCATTGGTCGTGACGGTATCGTCAGCGTCACTCAGCAAGGTCAGGCCGCGCCGGTCCAGGTTGGACAGCTTAACCTGACCACCTTCATGAACGATACCGGACTGGAAAGCATCGGCGAGAATCTCTACACCGAAACGCAGTCTTCCGGCACGCCAAATGAAAGTACCCCGGGCCTGAACGGGGCGGGGCTGTTGTATCAGGGGTATGTGGAAACCTCGAACGTTAACGTGGCGGAAGAGCTGGTGAATATGATCCAGGTCCAGCGCGCCTATGAAATTAACAGTAAAGCAGTGTCGACGACCGACCAGATGCTGCAAAAACTGACGCAACTCTAAGGTGTAGCCCGGTGCGGTAAACGTCGCACCGGCTCCCTGTTTTCGAAGATGAAGGCAATGCAAAAAAACGCGGCGTTTCGTTATCCGATCCTGACTGTTCTGGCCGTCACCCTCAGCGGGTGTGCCTGGATCCCGTCTAAACCATTGGTACAGGGTGCGACTACCGCCCAACCCGTTCCCGGCCCCGCGCCGGTGGTGAACGGCTCTATTTTCCAGACCGCGCAGCCGATTAACTACGGTTATCAGCCGCTGTTTGAAGACCGTCGTCCGCGTAACGTTGGCGATACGCTGACCATTGTGTTGCAGGAAAACGTCAGTGCGAGTAAGAGCTCGTCGGCGAACGCCAGCCGCGACGGCAAAACCAATTTTGGCTTCGACACCGTACCGCGCTATCTGCAAGGGCTGTTCGGCAACGCCCGTGCGGATGTGGAAGCCTCCGGCGGCAACACCTTTAACGGTAAGGGTGGCGCTAACGCCAGCAACACCTTCAGCGGAACGCTGACGGTAACGGTTGACCAGGTTCTGGTGAACGGCAACCTGCACGTGGTGGGCGAAAAACAGATCGCCATTAACCAGGGTACGGAATTCATTCGCTTCTCCGGTGTGGTTAACCCTCGCACCATCAGCGGCACCAACACCGTACCGTCCACCCAGGTGGCGGATGCGCGCATTGAGTACGTCGGCAACGGCTACATCAACGAAGCGCAAAATATGGGCTGGCTGCAACGCTTCTTCCTTAACTTATCGCCGATGTAAGCGAGGTGACCTATGTATAAATTTCTCTTCGCCGTGGCGCTGTCGCTGGTCGCTACCGTTGCGCAGGCCGATCGTATACGCGATCTCACCAGCGTGCAGGGCGTGCGCGAAAACTCCCTGATTGGCTACGGCCTGGTGGTGGGGCTGGACGGGACGGGTGACCAGACGACCCAGACGCCGTTCACCACCCAGAGCCTGAACAACATGCTCTCGCAGCTCGGTATTACCGTACCGGCCGGAACCAACATGCAGCTGAAAAACGTGGCGGCCGTGATGGTGACCGCGTCTTATCCGGCCTTTGCGCGTCAGGGGCAGACCATCGACGTGGTTGTCTCGTCGATGGGTAACGCCAAAAGTCTGCGCGGCGGTACGCTGCTGATGACGCCGCTGAAAGGCGTCGACAGCCAGGTGTATGCCCTGGCGCAGGGCAACATTCTGGTTGGCGGGGCAGGCGCGTCGGCGGGCGGCAGCAGCGTGCAGGTGAACCAGCTGAACGGGGGACGTATTACCAACGGCGCGATCATCGAACGTGAGCTGCCGACCCAGTTCGGTACCGGCAACACCATTAACCTGCAACTGAATAACGAAGACTTCACGATGGCGCAGCAGATCGCTGACACCATCAACCGCAGCCGGGGCTACGGCAGCGCCACCGCGCTGGATGCCCGCACCGTGCAGATCCGCACGTCAACCGGCAGCAGCAACCAGGTGCGGATGCTGGCCGATATCCAGAATATGGAAGTGAACGTGCCGGTTCAGGATGCGAAAGTCATTATCAACTCCCGTACCGGCTCGGTGGTGATGAACCGCGAAGTGACGCTGGACAGCTGCGCCGTGGCGCAGGGCAATCTTTCCGTCACGGTTAACCGCTCGGCCAACGTCAGCCAGCCGGATACCCCGTTTGGCGGCGGTCAGACGGTAGTGACCCCGCAAACGCAGATTGATTTACGGCAGAGCGGCGGTTCGTTGCAGAGCGTGCGCTCCAGCGCCAACCTGAACAGCGTGGTGCGTGCTCTGAATGCGCTGGGTGCAACGCCAATGGATCTGATGTCCATTCTGCAATCCATGCAAAGTGCAGGCTGCCTGCGCGCCAGACTGGAAATCATCTAAATGCTGACCGATAGCAAACTGTTGACCAGTGCCGCCTGGGATGCCCAGTCGCTCAACGAGCTGAAAACCAAAGCGGGCAAGGATCCGGCGGCGAATATCCGCCCGGTTGCCCGTCAGGTGGAAGGCATGTTCGTACAGATGATGTTGAAAAGCATGCGTGAAACCCTGCCGAAAGATGGCATGTTCAGCAGTGATTCCACGCGGCTTTACACCAGCATGTACGATCAGCAGATTGCCCAGCAAATGACCGCCGGAAAGGGGCTCGGCCTGGCGGACATGATTGTGAAGCAGACCGCAGCCGCTCAGGGGCTCCCGCCTGAAGAGGCCCCGCCGCATGTGCCGCTGAAGTTTGATCTGGAAAAGGTGACCAGTTATCAAAATCAGGCGCTGACGCAGATGGTGCGTAAGGCGATGCCGAAGCCGACAGAAACGCGTGACGAGCCGCTCTCCGGTGATAGCAAAGACTTCCTGGCGCAGCTCTCCCTCCCGGCGCGTCTTGCCAGTGAAGAGAGCGGCGTGCCGCACCATCTGATTCTGGCGCAGGCGGCGCTGGAGTCGGGCTGGGGGCAACGTCAGATCCGCAGGGAGAACGGCGAGCCGAGCTTCAACATCTTTGGCGTGAAGGCCACCTCCAGCTGGAAAGGGCCGACCACGGAAATCACCACCACCGAATATGAGAATGGTGCGGCAGTGAAGGTGAAAGCCAAATTCCGCGTCTACAGCTCGTATCTGGAAGCGTTGTCGGATTATGTCGGGCTGTTGAGCCGGAATCCGCGCTACACCGCCGTGACCCAGGCCGCCACGCCAGAGCAGGGCGCTCAGGCATTGCAGAATGCTGGCTACGCGACCGATCCAAACTATGCGCGCAAGCTGACCAGCATGATCCAGCAGCTGAAATCCATGTCTGAGAAGGTCAGCAAAGCGTATAGCACAGATCTCGAAAATCTGTTCTGAAAGTTCTCAAGTCCCGGTGGAGGTTGCCGATAACCTTCATCAGGACTCGTGTCTGAACGTATAAAAGGAACCCCCATGTCCAGTTTGATTAACAGCGCCATGAGTGGCCTCAGTGCTGCGCAGTCGGCACTCAATACCGTCAGTAATAATATTTCAAGCTACAACGTGGCAGGTTATACCCGCCAGACCACCATTCTGGGGGCATCAAACAGCACCCTGACCGGCGGTGGCTGGGTGGGTAACGGGGTCTATGTCTCCGGTGTTCAGCGTGAATATGATGCGTTTATCACCAACCAGCTGCGCGCGGCGCAGAACCAGAGCAGTGGGCTGACCACGCGCTACCAGCAGATGTCAAAAATTGACGACGTGCTTTCTGATACCACGAACTCGCTTTCTGCCAACCTCCAGGATTTCTTTAAAAGCCTGCAAACGCTGGTGAGTAACGCAGAAGATCCGGCTGCACGCCAGACGGTACTCGGGAAGGCGGATGGTCTGGTAAACCAGTTTAAAACCAACGATCAATATCTCCGCGATCAGGATGCGCAGGTCAATACGGCGATTTCTACCAGCGTCGATCAGATCAATAACTACGCGAAACAGATTGCCAATCTTAACGATCAGATCTCCCGGCTGACTGGCGTCGGTGCGGGCGCATCCCCGAATGAACTGCTCGATCAGCGCGATCAGCTGGTGAGTGAACTGAACAAGATTGTCGGTGTGGACGTCACCGTACAGGACAGCGGCACCTACAACATCTCTATCGCCAACGGTTACACCCTGGTACAGGGCAGCAACGCCAGCCAGCTGGCGGCGGTGAAATCCAGTGCGGACCCAGCGCGTACAACAATTGCGTATGTGGATGCCGCAGCGGGCAACGTGGAGATCTCAGAAAAACAGATCACCACGGGGTCGCTTGGCGGGCTGTTAACGTTCCGTTCTCAGGATCTGGATCAGGCGCGAAACACGCTTAACCAGATGGCGCTGGCGTTTGCCGATGCCATGAATACCCAGCACCAGGCGGGCTTTGATGCCAACGGGGATCCAGGCGGCAAGCTGTTTGATTTTGGCTCGCCGGCAGTGCTGAGTAACGGTAAAAACACCGGAAGCGCGTCCGTTACGGCCACGATGACGGACAGTACAAAGGTCCAGGCGACAAACTATAAAGTTGAGTACAACGGTACTGACTGGACAATCACGCGTCTGTCGGACAATACCAGCTTCACGGCCAAGCCTGACGCCAGCGGTAATCTGTCGTTTGATGGTCTCAACGTTAAGATTAGCGGCTCAGCCGATAATAAAGACAGTTTCATCGTCAAACCGGTGAATGACGTCATTGTGAATATGGACGTAGCGATCAGCGACGAATCCAAACTGGCGATGGCCTCCGCGAAAGGAAGCGGCGAAAGCGACAATACCAATGGCCAGAAGCTGCTGGATTTACAGAGCGCCAAATTGGTGGGAGGGAACAAAACCTTTAACGATGCTTATGCCGCGCTGGTCAGTACGGTAGGCAGCACCACGGCGTCGCTGAAAACCAGCAGCGAA
Source organism: Enterobacter cloacae complex sp. 6730903 (assembly GCF_048283985.1). Lineage (NCBI taxonomy): Bacteria > Pseudomonadati > Pseudomonadota > Gammaproteobacteria > Enterobacterales > Enterobacteriaceae > Enterobacter > Enterobacter cloacae complex sp. 6730903. Next base: position 19,896 of record NZ_JBLVXX010000027.1, read on the forward strand.
ACCAAAGTTAACGTGGTAACGCAGCTGACCAAACAACAGCAGTCAATCTCCGGGGTTAACCTGGATGAAGAGTATGGCAACCTGCAACGCTATCAGCAGTACTATCTGGCGAATGCGCAGGTGCTGCAAACGGCGAGCACGCTGTTTGATGCATTGATCAATATCCGCTAAGGCTGAGGCATAAAAAATGCGTATTAGTACTCAAATGATGTATGAGCAAAGCATGCGCGGCGTGACGAACTCCCAAAGTCTCTGGCTCAGCTACGGCGAGCAGATGTCTACGGGTAAGCGCATCAACCGTCCGTCTGACGATCCGATTGCCGCCTCGCAGGCCGTTGTGCTCTCTCAGGCTCAAACGCAAAACAGCCAGTATGCGCTGGCACGCTCCTTCGCTACGACGAAAGTGTCGCTGGAAGAGAACGTGTTATCGCAAGTGACAACCGCCATCCAGGCTGCTCAGGAAAAGATTGTCAATGCGGGCAACGGTACGTTAAGTGACGATGACCGCGCTTCGCTGGCAACGAACCTGCAAGGTATTCGCGATCAGCTCATGAACCTCGCTAACAGCACGGACGGTAACGGTCGCTATATTTTTTCCGGTTACAAGACCGAAGCGGCGGCTTTCGACCAGGCGACGGGTGATTATAAGGGCGGCGGAACGCCAATCAGCCAGCAGGTTGACTCCGCGCGCACGATGCAAATTAGCCATACGGGCACTGAAGTTTTCGATAGCTTCACCAGCAATGCGAAGCCAGAGCCAGATGGTAGTGCGCCGGAAACGAATTTGTTCAAGATCCTCGACGCCGCAATTGATGCGCTGAATACGCCGATTGGGGAGGATGAAACGAAAGCCGAGGCGTTTACGGCGGCTATTGATAAAGCCAACCGTGGCCTGAGCAACTCCCTCAACAACGTGCTGACCGTGCGCGCCGACCTCGGCATCAAGCTGGATGAGCTGGGCAAGCTGGACGCTCTGGGTGAAGACCGCGCGCTGGGTCAGACCCAGCAGATGAGTAACCTGGTTGACGTGGACTGGAACTCGGTGATTTCGTCCTACACCATGCAGCAGGCGGCGTTGCAGGCCTCGTATAAAGCCTTTAGCGATATGCAGGGTATGTCTTTGTTCCAGATGAACAGATAAGACTCAGACCTTTTGGAACATGTCTTGAAACTGGGCATGTTTTGACTGCCCAACCCGTCCGGGTTGGGCATTTTTTTTACACACTTTCAGCCTGTGCGGACAGCACCCTGGCGCTTTCAACCACTCTGATAGCCAGCGCAATGGCACCACACAGGGTTGCCAGAGCCACCACGCCAGACCAGCCTGCCAGCGTATAGATATTGCTGCCTAATGCCGAACCCAGCGCCATTCCGATGAAAATGACGGTAAACAGCAGGGCGTTCAGGCGTCCACGGGCCTGCGGCTCAAGGCTGTAGACCAGGTTCTGGTGGGCCACGAGGCTGGACTGCAAGCCGAGATCGAAACCGACCGCGGAGAGGGCAATCAGGATCAACTGACCGTGTACACCCAGTGCTGGCATCAGGAACATCAGGGCAAACGAGAGGGTCACCAGCGCGGCACCCAGCTGGGTCACTTTACCGGCGCCCAGCTTATCGGCAAGACCACCCGCCAGCGGTGCGGCCAGCGCGCCAGCGGCTCCGGCAATACCAAATCCACCCGCTACGGCGCTGCCAAGGTGATACCGTTCCAGCAGCATGACCGCCAGCGTTGACCAGAATGCGCTAAAGGCAATCGACAGAAAACCCTGAGCCAGCGCGGCCCGACGCAGCGCCGGGTAGCGACGCCAGAGGTGTTCCATGGAGCGCATCAGCGCCGGGTAGCTCAGCGTGGAGTGAACGGCGAAGCGGGGAAGCACGGCCCACATCACCACGCCGACAAAGGCAATACTTGCGGCGGCCAGCTGATACATCACGCGCCAGCCAAAGGCCTCACCCACCACGCCGCTCACAGTTCTGGAGAGCAAAATCCCCAGCAGCAGGCCGGTCATCACCGTGCCGACCGTTTTTCCCTGTTTACCTTCCGGCGCGAGGATCGCTGCGGCCGGGACAATATCCTGCGCCATGGTCGCCGCCATGCCAATCAGCAGGCTGGTGAGCAGTAGGGAGTGCAGCTGTCCGGTCAGGCTACAACCCAGCAGGAACAGCGCCAGGGCCGCACTTTTTATCAGGATCAACGTTCTGCGGTCATGACGATCGCCGAGCGGGAGCAGAAACAGGATGCCTAAGGCATAACCCGCCTGGGTGAGCGTCGGAACCATGCCCATGCCTTCGATGCTCAGGTGCAGGTCTGAGCCCATCAGCGGCAGCAGAGGCTGGGCATAATAGATGGATGCCACGCTGAAGCCCGCACCGAGCGCCAGCATTAAGATGACCCAGCGGCTCACGGCCCGGGTGGTGGTTGTGTTCATAAGATGTTCCTCATTCGTCGTGTGCGGCTATTTTTTATCAGTTCGCCTTGCGACGGTAGCGGGCGCGGTGGTAAAACGCTTATACGTGTGGCGTATGGGTAAAAATGGTATGAAAAGGTCTGAGCGTATAGATCGGGTAGAACTGATGCGAACGTTTGTTCGCATTGTGGAGGCGGGGTCTCTTTCTGCGGCGGCACGTCAGCTGGCAACAACCCAGGCCACGGTGAGCCGACGGTTGCAGTCGCTTGAGACCATGCTGGGAGTACGCCTGATGCTGCGCACGACCCATACGACCCGGCTGACCGATGACGGCGAACGCTGCTATCAGCATGCCCGACGGGTGATTGACAGCTGGCTGGCGCTGGAAGACGAGGTAGGGCAGACGGAAGATGAACCGGTTGGGGTGCTGAGGGTGCGCGCCCCGCACGCGTTTGGCCAGGATCAGCTTCTGAAACCGTTAACCGAATTTTTGCAGCGCTATCCCCAGCTTTCTGTTGAGTGGATGCTTAACGATCGCTCGGTTGATTTCCTCGGCGATAACCTTGACTGTGCTATTCGGGTGGGTGTGGAAGTCGATCCGGCAACCGTGTCCGTGCTGCTGGCTGAAGTGCCGCGCTCGGTGGTGGCGTCACCGGAATTACTGGCCCGTTATCCCGCGGTTAAAACGCCGGAAGATTTGCAACAGCTTCCCTGGATTGCCATCAGCTCTTTTTATCAACGCCATGTGGAGCTTTTCCACGATGCATCATCCGCCCCGGCGCGGGTTACCATTACGCCACGCCTGAGTACCGACAGCCTGTATGTGGCGCGCAATACTGCACTCACCGGGCTTGGCGTTGCGGTGGTATCCAGCTGGACGGTACAGGATGATATTCGGGAAGGAAGACTGGTGCATTTACTGCCAGAGTGGCAGCCGGCAGCGTTACCGGTACATCTGGTTTACCCCTGGTCTCGTTATTATCCGGCGCGCTTGCGGCGTTTTCTGGAGCTGATGCGGCAGATAATGCCGGAGGTCACCGGAATGAGAAAGCCCCTGCAACAGCCATAAAAAAGCCGACCCGAAGGTCGGCTTTCAGTCTTACTTAGCGTGCGTTATTCAACAGGCTGAGGACGGGTCGCTGGCGCAGTAGCCATGTGCGTCGCACTGTGACCACCGGCAGCACCTTTGCCTTCGAAGTTGAATGCCGGACGAACCCAGTCGCTATGGCGTGGCGCTTCAGGTACATACTCAGGTGCCGGGGCGCGAGTCATCGGCGCGGTAGCTACGTGAGCAGGCGCTGGAGCGGCAACGACCTCAACCGGCTCGGATTTCACTTCAGGCGCTTTGACCTCTTCGACAACAGGTTCAACCTGAATCTCGACGTCCTGAACAACCTCTTCCGTCACCGTCTCGACGGCAACGTCTGCGGGCTCTTCTGCTGCGGAGACCGGTTCAGCTTCCTCCGCGACTTCTTCAGCCACCACGGTATCTTCTTCGGCAATGATCTGCGGGGCGGCATCAACCGGCGCAGCAATCACTTCAGGATGGGTCGTTTCCACTTCCACAGCCTGCGGTGCCGCCGTGTCAACAACCTGCGGTTCAACCACGGTTGCTGCTTCAGTCACGACATCTTCCACCGCTGCTACCGGTGCAATCACCTCTTCGGTCACAGCCTGTTCTTCAACAGCCTGCTCCGGGCGAGCAACTGGATAACGGATCCAGACTTTACCGGATGCCATCTCAGGTGACGCGCACGCCACGGTCAGCGGCATTGGCGACTGAGTCGGGTAACGCTCGTCACGGTAACGACGACGACGCTGACCGCTCACGCGCAGATGACGCGGAGAACGACGGGAGCGACGCGGCATACCTGCGTTGTCACGGTTTTCGCTGCTTTCGTCCTGCTCAACCTGATTTTCCACTACGGCTGGCATGTCAACTTTTGCAACCTGGGTACCCGTTGTGCTTTCTGCTGCTTCAACCGCGATAACGTCGTTTTCTTCCGTCTGAATAGCACCCACACGTACTTTCTGGGTCAGCTGACGCTGCTTACGACGCGGCATAACCTGAGTACGCTCTTCCTGCTCCGTGTCCTGCTGTTCAACAGGCGCTTCGCGGTTCAGGTTTTTGACTTCCTGCTGGGCCTGGCGTTTCTCGTCGTTACGACGACGGTTACGCTCGCGGCGAGGCTGCTGCTCGTCACGCTGTTTGCTCTTCTCGGACTCATCGCCCGCCTGCTGGCGAATCTCACGATCTTCAACGTTCTGCTGTTGCTTCTCGCGACGGTTGCGACGGTTGTCCTCGCGTTGTTCACGACCTTCGTTGTTCTCGGAACGATTATCACGGCGCTCGTTACGATCGCTACGGTCGTTGCGGTCGTTGCGGTCATTGCGATCGCGACGATTGTTCTGACGCTTACGACGATCCTGCTGACGCTCTGGTTTCGCTTCTTTTGGCGCTTCTTTCGGCTGCTCAGGCTGAACTTCTTCGCCAGCAAACATTTTTTTCAGCGCGCCGAAGAAGCGGCTCAGGAGACCCGGCTGCTCAGGCTGCGCTTTTGGCGCGGCAGGGGCTGCCTTTTGCACGGCAGGTTTTGCCGCTGGTTTTTCCAGCGTCGCTTCCGGCGGGGCTTCCGGCATGATGAAGGTTGCTAATGCAGGCTGCTCAGGCAGTTTACGCTCGGCAGGCTCTTCATCAGATGGCAGCGCCATTTCTTCTTCATGCAGCTTCGGCAGCAGGTAGCTGAGGGTGCTTGTCTCTTCGCCTTTACGCACGCGCAGTACATGATAGTGCGGAGTTTGCATCTCGTCGTTTGGCACGATGATGCAGCGAACGCCGCCCTGACGCGCTTCGATTGCACTCACCGCTGCACGTTTTTCGTTCAGCAGGTAGGAGGCAATCGGCACCGGAACAATGGCGTGAACCTCTTTGGTGTTCTCTTTCAGCGCTTCTTCTTCAATCAGACGCAGAATAGAGAGGGAGAGCGATTCATTGTCACGCACGGTACCTGTCCCGGAACAGCGCGGGCAGACGTGATGGCTGGACTCGCCGAGTGACGGGCTGAGGCGCTGACGGGACATTTCCAGCAGGCCGAAGCGCGAGATATGGCTAATCTGGATACGTGCGCGATCCTGGCGCACCGCTTCACGCAGACGGTTTTCAACCGCACGCTGGTGGCGAACCGGGGTCATGTCGATGAAGTCGATAACAATCAGACCACCCAGGTCGCGCAGGCGGAGCTGGCGGGCGATTTCATCAGCGGCTTCAAGGTTGGTGTTGAAGGCAGTCTCTTCGATGTCGCCGCCGCGGGTTGCACGCGCGGAGTTGATATCGATAGCGGTCAGCGCTTCGGTGGTATCAATAACGATAGAACCGCCGGACGGCAGACGCACTTCACGCTGGAAGGCAGACTCGATCTGGGATTCAATCTGATAGTGGCTGAACAGCGGGATTTCACCGGTGTACAGTTTAATTTTGCTGGTGAAATCCGGGCGACCCAGCGCGGCGATGTGCTGGCGAGCCAGCTCAAGCACTTTCGGGTTATCAATCAGAATTTCACCGATGTCCTGACGCAGATAATCACGGAAGGCACGCACAATGACGTTGCTTTCCTGGTGGATCAGGAACGGAGCAGGACGGCTCTCAGCCGCTTTCTTAATGGCTTCCCAGTGCTTCAGGCGGAAGCTCAGGTCCCACTGCAACGCTTCGGCAGATTTGCCGACGCCTGCGGTGCGCACGATAAGGCCCATGCCGTCTGGCAGTTCAAGACTTGCCAGCGCTTCTTTCAGCTCGGTACGGTCATCGCCTTCGATACGGCGAGAGATGCCACCCGCACGTGGGTTGTTTGGCATCAATACCAGATAGCTTCCTGCCAGACTGATAAAGGTGGTCAGTGCGGCGCCTTTGTTGCCACGCTCTTCTTTATCGATCTGGACGATAACTTCCTGACCTTCACGCAGAACATCTTTAATGTTCGGACGGCCATGGGAGTTGTAGTTTGCAGGAAAATATTCGCGGGCGATTTCTTTAAGAGGAAGGAAACCGTGACGCTCAGCACCGTAATCGACAAATGCAGCTTCAAGGCTTGGTTCAATGCGGGTGATTTTGCCTTTGTAAATGTTCGCTTTTTTCTGTTCGTGTCCAGGACTTTCGATATCCAGATCGTACAGGCGCTGCCCATCCACAAGGGCGACACGCAACTCTTCTTGCTGAGTTGCGTTGATTAACATTCTTTTCATCGTAACTTACTCGTTATTCTTACATTGACGACAAAGCTGCGGGCAAGGTGACGCTTTCCGGGGTATGAACCGATGGCCTCGTGTCTATTCACGTCGCCAACCTCACGGTTGTCGCTCGCTTAAGAGGCGCAGAGTGTCGGTTGCCTGTGTTTCATACGGAAACACAGCGCAATTATCAGGGGAATTGCCTGGGAAAACTCTCCAGAGAACAATCCTTATACCGGGAAGTACTGCAACCCGCAGCCCGCTAACTGCCTGAAAGATCAATACGTCTTACGCCATTGCTGCGTGGATGATCGGTCAGACAAAATTGGTCATTCCGTCGACATCCTTACAAAACCCGGATTTAACGCGGAAAACGGATTCATTATTCCACTGCTCGCCGGGTTATAGCAAGATGACTTTTACCAATTATCACCCGGTTACTCACAGTTTCTTCACTTCAACGGGGTGATTGGTTTAATAACCACCAAATCGATTGCGCGAAAGGGGAGTGGTCCGGATAAAAGTAAATATAAGCATAGAAAAATGAGTGGCGCTAATGTCTGACGCTATTTAGAATCGCCAACCATGAAAACAGAGACTCCAGCCGTAAAAATGGTTGCCATCGCCGACGATGAGGCGGGGCAACGTATCGATAATTTTTTGCGCACCCAGTTGAAGGGCGTGCCAAAAAGTATGATTTATCGCATCTTGCGTAAGGGCGAGGTGCGGGTGAACAAAAAACGCGTGAAGCCCGAGTATAAGCTCGAGGCGGGCGATGAAGTCCGTATTCCACCGGTACGTGTTGCAGAGCGTGAAGAAGAGGTCGTTTCTCCGAAGCTGCAAAAAGTCGCGGCCCTGAGCGACGTTATCCTTTATGAGGACGACCACATTCTGGTGCTGAATAAACCGTCCGGAACGGCGGTACACGGGGGGAGCGGCCTGAGCTTCGGCGTGATTGAAGGGTTACGCGCGCTGCGCCCGGAAGCGCGTTTCCTCGAACTGGTTCATCGTCTTGACCGTGACACCTCCGGCGTACTGCTGGTGGCGAAAAAGCGTTCTGCGCTGCGTTCACTGCATGAACAGCTGCGCGAAAAAGGGATGCAGAAAGATTATCTGGCGCTGGTGCGCGGCCAGTGGCAGTCCCACGTGAAAGTGGTGCAGGCGCCGCTGCTGAAAAATATTCTGCAAAGCGGCGAGCGCATTGTTCGCGTTAATCAGGAAGGGAAACCGTCTGAGACGCGCTTTAAAGTCGAAGAGCGCTACGAATTCGCCACGCTGGTGCGCTGTAGTCCGGTGACGGGGCGTACCCACCAGATTCGCGTCCATACCCAGTTTGCGGGCCATCCGATTGCGTTTGATGACCGCTATGGCGATCGTGAATTTGATAAGCAGCTGGCGGGGACGGGGCTATCGCGTCTGTTCCTGCATGCGGCAGCGCTGAAGTTTACCCATCCTAATACCGGTGAAGTTATCCGTATTGAAGCGCCGCTGGATGAGCAGCTTAAACGCTGTCTTAAGGTTTTGCGCGGCTAAGGTAAACGTCAAACGGCAACGAATGTTGCCGTTTTTAATGTTTGCTCCCTCTCCCTGTGGGAGAGGGCCGGGGTGAGGGCATCAGGCCGCAGCGTAGTAGGCCCATGCAAGCGAAGCGCCGCTGGGCAAAAGTCACATCGTCAGTGGATTACACTCTTCTCGCCTTAACATCTGGCACAGCGCAATCAGCGGCAACCCCACCAGCGTGTTGGGATCGCGTCCATCCAGCTTATCGAACAACGCAATCCCCAGTCCTTCACTTTTAAAACTCCCCGCACAGTTCAGCGGACGTTCCCGACGCACATAATCCATAATCTCCTGCTCGCTGAGATGACGGAAGTGCACGTCGAAGGGTTCACATTCCGTTTGCAGATGGCCTGAGGCGGAGTTGTAGAGCGCAAGACCCGTATAAAAGGTTACGATAGTGCCACGTGCTCGCATCAACTGCTGGCAGGCGTTTTCTTCCGTATGCGGTTTACCGGTGATTTCGCCGTCCAGCACACAAACCTGATCGGAGCCTATAATCAGATGAGCGGGGTAACGTACGGCCAGCGACTGTGCTTTCTCTTTCGCGAGACGGGTCACCAGATGACGCGGTGACTCGCCCGGCTGTGGCGTTTCATCCGCCTCCGGCGTGGCGCATTCAAACGGGATCCCGAGCTTTTCCAGCAGCATTCGGCGATAAGGTGAAGTGGAAGCAAGGACGAGATTTGGCATATTTTTATCACCAGATATAGCGTATCGATGCCAGCCATTTTAAACTACAGGCCGCAATGTGTGCGAATAATTGGCAAAAGGCAGCTCTGGTTGCCTTTTTCTTTGACTCTATGACGTTACAAAGTTAATATGCGCGCCCTATGCAAAAGGTAAAATTACCCCTGACTCTTGATCCGGTTCGTACGGCTCAAAAACGCCTCGATTACGAAGGAATCTATTCTTCCGATCAGGCTGAGCGTATTGCCGAATCTGTAGTCAGTGTGGACAGTGATGTAGAATGCTCCATGTCGTTCGCTATCGACAACCAGCGTCTCGCCGTGTTAACCGGTGATGCAAAGGTGACGGTAACGCTCGAATGTCAGCGTTGCGGGAAACCGTTTGTACAGCATGTTCACACAACGTATTGTTTTAGTCCGGTTCGTTCTGACGAACAGGCTGAAGCACTCCCGGAAGCGTATGAGCCGATTGAGGTTAACGAATTCGGTGAAATCGATCTTCTGGCGCTGGTTGAAGATGAAGTCATCCTCTCCCTGCCAGTCGTTCCGGTGCATGATTCTGAACACTGTGAAGTGTCCGAGGCGGACATGGTCTTTGGGGAACTGCCTGATGAAGCGCAAAAACCAAACCCATTTGCCGTATTAGCCAGCTTAAAGCGTAAGTAATTGAGGAGTAAGGTCCATGGCCGTACAACAGAATAAACCAACCCGTTCCAAACGTGGCATGCGTCGTTCCCATGACGCGCTGACCGCAGTTACCAGCCTGTCTGTAGATAAGACTTCTGGTGAGAAACACCTGCGTCACCACATCACCGCTGACGGTTTCTACCGCGGCCGCAAGGTTATCACTAAGTAATCACGCGTCAGCGTGATTAGGCTTAGTGAGGAACTTCCCCGTGCAAACGGGGAGTTTACCGAACCAGGCTGCGACGATACCTTGACACGTCTAACCCTGGCGTTAGATGTCATGGGGGGAGATTTTGGCCCTACCGTGACAGTGCCTGCAGCATTGCAGGCACTGAATTCTAATTCGCAACTCACACTTCTTTTAGTCGGTAATCCCGACACAATCACGCCATTACTTGCAAAAGCTGACTTTGAACAACGTTCGCGTCTGCAGATTATTCCTGCGCAGTCAGTTATTGCCAGTGATGCCCGGCCATCGCAGGCTATTCGTAATAGCCGCGGTAGCTCTATGCGAATGGCGCTGGAGCTGGTGAAAGAAGGGCGAGCGCAGGCTTGCGTCAGCGCGGGAAATACTGGCGCGCTGATGGGGCTGTCGAAATTATTGCTCAAGCCGATTGAGGGCATTGAGCGTCCGGCGCTGGTGACGGTGTTACCGCATCAGCAGAAGGGCAAAACGGTGGTGCTGGATCTGGGCGCTAACGTGGATTGTGATAGCACAATGCTGGCTCAGTTTGCCGTTATGGGGTCGGTGCTGGCAGAAGACGTGGTCGGGATTAACAATCCCCGCGTTGCGTTATTGAATATTGGTGAAGAAGAGACCAAAGGCCTGGACAGTATCCGCGACGCTGCGGAAATACTCAAACAGGTTCCCTCCATCAACTATATTGGTTATCTCGAAGCCAATGAGTTGCTGACGGGCAAAACGGATGTATTAGTGTGTGATGGCTTCACCGGAAACGTGACGTTGAAGACCATGGAAGGGGTCGTGCGAATGTTCCTTTCTCTGCTGAAATCGCAGGGAGAAGGTAAAAAAAGGTCCTGGTGGCTGATTTTATTAAAGCGTTGGTTACAAAAAAGCCTGACGCGGCGATTCAGTCACCTCAACCCCGACCAGTATAATGGCGCCTGTCTGTTAGGATTGCGCGGCATCGTGATTAAGAGTCATGGCGCCGCCAATCAGCGAGCATTTACCGTCGCGATTGAACAGGCAGTGCAGGCGGTGCAGCGACAAGTCCCTCAGAGGATTGCCGCTCGCCTGGGATCTGTATTAGCTAAAAGTGACTGAGCGTACATGTATACGAAGATTTTAGGTACCGGCAGCTACCTGCCAAAACAAGTGCGTACCAACGCCGATCTTGAAAAAATGGTAGATACGTCTGACGAGTGGATTGTCACGCGCACAGGTATCCGTGAACGTCGTATCGCCGCGCCAGACGAAACTGTGTCCACCATGGGCTACGAAGCCGCTCAGCGAGCGCTTGAGATGGCTGGCATTGATAAAGAACAGATCGGGCTTATTGTGGTGGCGACCACCTCTGCCACGCATGCCTTCCCAAGCGCAGCGTGCCAGGTGCAGAACATGCTCGGTATCAAAGGCTGCCCGGCATTTGATGTTGCAGCAGCGTGCGCGGGTTTCACCTATGCGCTGAGCATCGCCGATCAGTATGTAAAATCGGGCGCCGTAAAATATGCGCTGGTGATCGGTGCTGACGTGCTGGCGCGTACCTGCGATCCAACCGATCGCGGAACGATCATTATTTTTGGCGATGGCGCGGGCGCGGTGCTGCTGGGGCAGTCCGAAGAGCCGGGCATCATCTCCACGCACCTGCATGCCGATGGCCGCTACGGCGAGCTGTTAACGCTGCCTAACGCCGATCGCGTTAATCCGGACAGTTCGATTTACCTGACAATGGCGGGTAACGAAGTGTTTAAAGTGGCCGTGACTGAACTGGCTCACATCGTTGATGAGACGCTGGAAGCGAACAATCTGGACCGCGCCGCACTCGACTGGCTGGTACCTCATCAGGCTAACCTGCGTATTATCAGCGCGACGGCGAAGAAGCTGGGCATGTCTATGGATAACGTTGTGGTGACGCTCGATCGCCACGGCAACACCTCTGCGGCATCGGTACCGTGCGCATTTGACGAAGCGGTACGCGATGGACGAATTAAACGGGGCCAACTGGTCTTGCTTGAAGCCTTTGGTGGCGGGTTCACCTGGGGTTCCGCGCTGGTTCGTTTCTAGGATAAGGATTAAAAAATGACGCAATTTGCTTTTGTGTTCCCGGGACAGGGCTCGCAAACTGTTGGGATGTTGTCTGAAATGGCAGCAAACTATCCGGTTATTGAAGAGACTTTCCGTGAAGCCTCTGACGCGCTGGGTTATGATCTGTGGGCGCTGACCCAACAGGGCCCCGCTGAAGAGCTGAACAAAACCTGGCAGACTCAACCGGCACTGCTGGCAGCCTCCGTCGCATTGTGGCGCGTATGGCAGCAGCAGGGCGGCAAAGCGCCGACGCTGATGGCGGGTCATAGCCTGGGTGAATACTCTGCGCTGGTCTGCGCAGGGGTGATTGCCTTCGCTGACGCGGTACGCCTGGTTGAATTGCGTGGTAAATTCATGCAGGAAGCGGTGCCAGAGGGCACGGGCGGCATGTCTGCCATCATCGGTCTGGATGATGCGTCTATCGCTAAAGCCTGTGAAGAATCTGCTGAAGGTCAGGTCGTTTCTCCGGTAAACTTTAACTCGCCAGGCCAGGTGGTTATCGCGGGTCATAAAGAAGCGGTTGAGCGTGCAGGCGCTGCCTGTAAAGCTGCGGGCGCAAAACGTGCACTGCCCCTGCCGGTGAGCGTGCCGTCTCACTGCGCGCTGATGAAGCCCGCTGCCGATAAGCTGGCGGTTGAGCTGGAAAAAATGACCTTTAACGCACCGACGATTTCCGTTGTGAATAACGTCAATGTGCAGTGCGAAACCGCGCCGGAGGCTATCCGTAACGCGCTGGTTCGCCAGCTCTACAGCCCGGTTCAGTGGACTAAAACCGTTGAATTTATGGCCTCTCAGGGCGTTGAACATCTGTATGAAGTTGGTCCAGGTAAGGTACTTACCGGTCTGACAAAACGTATTGTAGACACCCTGACTGCCTCGGCGATTAACGAGCCGGAAGCCATGAAAGCGGCACTCTCGCAATAAAAGAGGAATACCATGAGTTTTGAAGGAAAAATTGCCCTGGTGACCGGCGCAAGCCGCGGTATTGGGCGCGCTATTGCTGAAACACTGGTTGCGCGCGGCGCGACGGTGATCGGGACTGCGACCAGTGAGAATGGCGCACAGGCCATCAGCGACTATCTGGGTGCGAACGGTAAAGGTCTGGTACTGAATGTGACTGAACCAGCATCTATCGAATCTGTTCTGGAAAATATTCGCGCAGAGTTTGGCGAAGTGGATATTCTGGTCAATAATGCCGGGATCACTCGCGACAACCTGCTGATGCGAATGAAAGACGACGAGTGGAACGATATTATCGAAACCAACCTGTCATCTGTATTCCGTCTGTCAAAAGCGGTAATGCGCGCTATGATGAAAAAGCGTCATGGTCGTATTATCACTGTAGGTTCTGTGGTTGGTACCATGGGAAATGCTGGTCAGGCTAACTACGCTGCGGCGAAAGCAGGTCTGATCGGTTTCAGTAAGTCGCTGGCGCGTGAAGTCGCGTCCCGCGGAATTACTGTAAACGTTGTTGCTCCGGGCTTTATTGAAACGGACATGACGCGTGCGCTGACTGATGAGCAGCGTGCGGGTACGCTGGCGGCAGTTCCGGCGGGTCGTCTTGGCGACCCTAAAGAAATCGCCAGCGCGGTTGCATTTTTAGCCTCTGACGAAGCGGGTTACATCACTGGTGAAACCCTCCACGTCAACGGCGGGATGTACATGGTTTAATCACGATCGAAAATATTTGCGTTATTTGGGCAAATGGCCTCAAAATAACGTAAAATCGTGGTAAGACCTGCCGGGATTTAGTTGCAAATTTTTCAACATTTTATACACTACGAAAACCATCGCGAAAGCGAGTTTTGATAGGAAATTTAAGAGTATGAGCACTATCGAAGAACGCGTTAAGAAAATTATCGGCGAACAGCTGGGCGTTAAGCAGGAAGAAGTTGTGAACTCCGCTTCCTTTGTTGAAGACCTGGGCGCAGATTCTCTTGACACCGTTGAGCTGGTAATGGCTCTGGAAGAAGAGTTTGATACTGAGATTCCGGACGAAGAAGCTGAGAAAATCACCACCGTTCAGGCTGCCATTGATTACATCAACGGTCACCAGGCGTAAGTGAACATCTCCAGGCGGTCATTCGACCGCCTGAGTTTTATCTTTTGTTGTCCCACGAATCTCTTTTTTTATCCCTCCCTGGAGGACAAGCGTGTCTAAGCGTCGTGTAGTTGTGACCGGACTTGGCATGTTGTCTCCTGTCGGCAATACCGTAGAGTCCACCTGGAAAGCTCTCCTTGCCGGTCAGAGCGGCATCAGCCTAATCGACCATTTCGATACTAGCGCCTATGCAACGAAATTTGCTGGCTTAGTAAAGGATTTTAACTGTGAAGAGATCATCTCGCGCAAAGAACAGCGCAAGATGGATGCCTTCATTCAATATGGAATTGTCGCTGGCGTTCAGGCCATGCAGGATTCTGGCCTTGAGATTACGGAAGAGAACGCGACCCGTATCGGCGCCGCTATCGGCTCCGGGATTGGCGGTCTTGGTCTGATTGAAGAAAACCATACATCTCTGATGAATGGCGGCCCGCGTAAAATCAGCCCGTTCTTCGTTCCGTCTACGATTGTCAACATGGTGGCAGGTCACCTGACCATTATGTTCGGCCTGCGTGGCCCAAGCATCTCAATCGCGACAGCCTGTACGTCTGGCGTGCATAACATCGGCCAGGCCGCGCGTATCATTGCGTACGGCGATGCAGATGCTATGGTTGCGGGCGGCGCTGAAAAAGCCAGTACCCCGCTGGGCGTCGGTGGCTTCGGTGCAGCGCGTGCGCTCTCTACCCGAAACGATAATCCTCAGGCGGCGAGCCGTCCGTGGGATAAAGACCGTGATGGTTTCGTGCTGGGTGACGGTGCAGGCATGATCGTACTGGAAGAGTACGAACACGCGAAAAAACGTGGCGCGAAAATTTATGCTGAAGTTGTTGGCTTTGGCATGAGCAGCGATGCTTATCACATGACGTCTCCTCCAGAGAACGGCGCAGGCGCTGCGCTGGCGATGGAAAACGCCATCCGTGATGCGGGCATTACCCCGGCACAGATTGGCTACGTTAACGCGCACGGGACGTCTACCCCTGCGGGCGATAAAGCAGAAGCGCAGGCTGTTAAGTCTATCTTCGGTGAATCTGCCAGCCGTGTGCTGGTGAGCTCCACGAAATCCATGACCGGTCACCTGCTGGGTGCTGCGGGGGCAGTAGAATCAATCTACTCTATTCTCGCGCTGCGCGATCAGGCTGTACCGCCAACCATCAACCTGGATAACCCGGATGAAGGTTGCGATCTGGACTTCGTTCCTCACGAAGCGCGCCAGGTTAGCGGTATGGAGTACACCCTGTGTAACTCCTTCGGCTTCGGTGGGACTAACGGTTCTCTGATCTTCAAAAAGGTCTGAGTCTGATTAGTCGCTGACGATAAAAAAGGTCCGCTTGCCGGGCCTTTTTTATTAGGTGAAATCCCCTTGTCCGGCTGCTCACATCCTGCCAGACTGAGCCTCCACGCATAAGGAGCCACCATGTTTTTAATTAATGGCCTTGAGCAACAAACGCTGCCAGCCAGCGACAGGGCGACCCAGTTTGGCGATGGCTGTTTCACGACTGCGCGTATTCTCGACGGTGGCGTGTGTCTGCTCGGGGCCCATATCCTTCGTTTACAAAAAGCCTGCGAAGCATTACTGATCCCCTTTTCGCAGTGGGACATTCTTGAAAGTGAAATGCGTAGGCTGGCCTCAGATAAAGCAAGCGGCGTCCTGAAAGTCATTATCAGCCGCGGGAGCGGTGGCCGGGGTTATGGCGGATCTGCCTGTCTGCATCCTACGCGGGTCCTTTCCGTTTCAGATTATCCTTCCCATTATGCGCACTGGCGTGAAGAGGGCGTAGCCCTGGCGCTAAGTCCGGTACGTCTGGGGCGAAACCCGATGCTCGCGGGTATAAAGCATCTCAACCGCCTTGAACAGGTGCTTATTCGTACTCATCTTGAGCAGACGGAGGCCGGGGAGGCGCTGGTTCTTGACAGCGAAGGGTACATTACGGAATGCTGTGCGGCTAATTTACTCTGGCGGAAGGGCAGTGACGTGTTCACGCCTTCGCTGGAGCAGGCCGGCGTCAACGGCATTATGCGGCAGTTTTGTCTGCACCAGCTGGCACGCGCAGGCTTTCGCGTTGTCGAAGTCAACGCTAAGGAAGAGGCGCTGCTGACTGCTGATGAAGCCGTTATCTGCAATGCGCTGATGCCCGTTGTCCCCGTTCGCGCTTATGGCCGAAAATGCTGGTCATCCCGCGAGCTGTTCCAGTTTCTGGCCCCGTTATGTGAGCAAACCAGGTAGTCATGAAGAAAATGTTACGCTTTGTCCTCCTTCTTATCGTTGCGTTCGGTATCGCTGGCGGAGCGGGAGTGTGGAAAGTTCGTCAGCTGGCGGAGAGTCAGATCCTGATTAAAGACGAGACGATTTTTACCCTGAAAGCGGGGACCGGGCGGCAGGCGCTTGGTCAGCAGCTGTATGACGACAAAATTATCAATCGCCCACGCGTATTCCAGTGGCTGCTGCGTATTGAACCGGACCTGTCCCATTTCAAGGCCGGTACCTATCGCTTTACCCCTGGCATGACCGTGCGCGAGATGCTGCAACTGCTGGAAAGTGGTAAAGAAGCCCAGTTCCCGCTGCGTTTTGTGGAAGGTATGCGTCTGAGCGATTACCTCAGGCAGCTGCGTGACGCGCCGTACATCAAGCATACGCTGAAAGATGACCGCTACCAGACCGTGGCTGACGCCTTAAAATTCGAACATCCCGAGTGGGTGGAAGGCTGGTTCTGGCCCGATACGTGGATGTATACGGCAGGCACGACGGATGTGGCCATTCTGAAGCGCGCGCATAACAAAATGGTCGCGGCGGTAGACGCTGCCTGGAAAGGGCGAGCAGAAGGCCTGCCTTATAAAGATCAAAACCAGTTCATGACGATGGCCTCGATCATCGAGAAAGAGACGGCCGTTGCTGCCGAACGTGACCAGGTTGCCTCGGTGTTTATTAACCGTCTGCGCATCGGCATGCGTTTGCAAACCGATCCTACCGTCATCTACGGCATGGGCGAAAATTACAACGGCAGGATTTCCAGAAAAGATCTGGAGACGCCAACGGCGTATAATACCTACGTGATTAGCGGCCTGCCGCCTGGACCGATTGCGACGCCGAGTGAAGCATCGTTGAAGGCCGCCGCGCACCCGGCCAAAACGCCGTATCTCTATTTTGTGGCTGACGGAAAAGGGGGGCATACCTTTAATACCAACCTGGCCAGCCATAATCGCTCCGTTCAGGACTATCTGAAGGCACTTAAGGAAAAAAATGCGCAGTAAATACATTGTCATTGAGGGACTCGAAGGGGCGGGCAAAACCACCGCCCGTAACGTGGTGGTGGATACGCTTACGTCGCTTGGCGTCGCCGACATGGTCTTTACCCGCGAGCCGGGCGGTACGCAGCTGGCGGAAAAACTGCGCAGCCTGGTTCTGGATATCAAATCCGTTGGTGATGAAGTTATTACCGACAAAGCGGAAGTGCTGATGTTCTATGCGGCGCGCGTTCAGCTGGTGGAGACGGTGATCAAACCCGCTCTGGCAGAAGGGAAATGGGTGATTGGCGATCGCCACGATCTCTCAACCCAGGCGTATCAGGGCGGTGGCCGGGGTATCGACCAGACCATGCTGGCTACGCTTCGCGACGCGGTTCTGGGCGATTTCCGTCCTGACCTGACGCTGTATCTGGACGTGACCCCTGAGGTGGGCCTGAAGCGCGCCCGTGCCCGCGGCGAACTGGACCGCATTGAACAGGAGTCTTTTGATTTCTTTAACCGCACCCGTGCGCGTTATCTGGAACTGGCCGGGCAGGACAAGACCATTCGTACCATCGATGCGACGCAATCCCTTGAAGACGTTACGCGTGACATTCAGCAGACCGTTACGCAGTGGCTACAGGAGCAGCAGGCATGAAATGGTATCCATGGTTGCGCCCACACTTTGAACAGCTGATCGGCAGCTATCAGGTTGGTCGGGGGCATCATGCGTTACTGATCCAGGCGCTGCCGGGAATGGGTGATGATGCGTTGATTTACGCCATCACCCGTTTTCTGATGTGCCAACAGCCAGAAGGCCATAAAAGCTGCGGTAAGTGCCGGGGTTGCCAGCTCATGCAGGCGGGCACGCATCCTGACTATTACACCCTCGAACCCGAGAAGGGTAAAAATACGCTCGGTATCGACGCGGTACGTGAGGTCAGTGAGAAACTGTACGAATATGCACGTCTGGGCGGGGCGAAAGTGGTGTGGCTGAAAGACGCCGCGCTGCTCACGGAAGCCGCCGCCAACGCCCTGTTAAAAACCCTGGAAGAGCCGCCAGAGAATACCTGGTTTTTCCTCTCCTGCCGCGAGCCGGAACGCTTGCTGGCGACACTACGCAGTCGCTGCCGCCTTCACCACCTTGCTGTCCCTCAGGAATCCTGGGCGCTCGCCTGGCTTGAGCGAGAAGTGACAGTGTCACAAGACGCGGCGCGCTCGGCGTTGCGGCTGTGCAGCGGTGCGCCTGCGGCTGCGCTGGCCTTATTGCAGCCGGAGGTGTGGTCCCAGCGTGAAACGCTGTGTCGTGCGGTTGAATCAGCCCTCGACAGCCATGACTGGCTGAGCGTGCTGCCAGCGCTGAACAGCGATCAGGCTCCGGAACGGCTACACTGGCTGGCCGCACTGCTGCTGGATGCGCTCAAAATCCAGCAGGGGGCGACGCTTCTGACTAACCCTGACGCGTGGACGCTGGTCACCACGCTGGCGAATCGCCTTTCAGGGCAGTCGCTGCACGCTATCCTTCATGATATCTGCCAGAGTCGTGAACAACTATTGACAGTGACCGGTCTCAATCGCGAGCTTTTACTGACCGACCAGTTACTGCGTATCGAACACCACCTGCAACCGGGCGTCATACCGCCGGTTTCCCACCTCTGAGAGAGACATTATGTTTTTAGTCGACTCACACTGCCATCTCGATGGCCTGGATTATCAATCCCTGCATAAAAATGTGGACGACGTGCTGGCGAAAGCCGCCGCGCGCGATGTGAAATTTTGCCTGGCCGTGGCGACCACGCTGCCGGGTTACCGCTCCATGCGTGAACTGGTAGGCGAGCGCGATAATGTCGTCTTCTCCTGCGGCGTGCATCCGCTGAATCAGGATGAAGCGTACGACGTTGAGGATTTACGCCGTCTTGCCGCAGAAGAGGGCGTAGTGGCGATGGGCGAGACCGGCCTGGACTATTTCTACACCCCGGAAACGAAACCTCGCCAGCAGGAATCTTTCCGCAACCACATCCGTATTGGCCGTGAGCTGAATAAGCCAGTTATCGTTCATACCCGCGATGCGCGCGCCGACACGCTGGCGATCCTGCGGGAAGAAAAGGTGACGGATTGCGGTGGCGTACTACACTGTTTCACAGAAGACAGAGAAACGGCGGGTAAGCTGCTTGATTTAGGCTTTTATATCTCGTTTTCGGGGATCGTCACGTTCCGCAATGCTGAACAACTGCGTGATGCGGCGCGCTATGTTCCGCTGGATCGTATTCTGGTGGAAACCGATTCCCCGTACCTGGCGCCGGTGCCTCATCGCGGCAAAGAGAATCAGCCAGCGATGACCCGGGATGTCGCTGAGTATATGGCCGTTCTGAAAGGCGTCAGTATTGAAGAGCTGGCTCGCGTGACAACGGAAAACTTCGCCAGCCTGTTCCATATCGACCCCGCCCGCCTGCAATCTGTCTGATACACCTGTTATTTTTAGGCTCGTAATTAATACGTAAAACGAGTAAAGTTCACCGCCTCATTTGGGGCGGTGATGGCGTTTTTAGACACATCCAGACATGCTTTATGTAAATATCTGCAAGTTTTTTGGCCGTCTTGAACTGAAACGTGATAGCCGTCAAACAAACTCAGAGGGAATTATTTTACTCTGTGTAATAAATAAAGGGCGCTTAGATGTCCTGTCCACGGCGCGGTACTCCCCCCGGGCCAATGCGTGAAAACGTAAAAAAAGCACAAATACTCAGGAGCACTCTCAATTATGTTTAAGAATGCATTTGCTAACCTGCAAAAGGTCGGTAAATCGCTGATGCTGCCAGTATCCGTACTGCCTATCGCAGGTATCCTGCTGGGTGTCGGTTCTGCAAACTTCAGCTGGCTGCCAGCCGTAGTGTCCCACGTGATGGCCGAAGCAGGCGGTTCTGTTTTTGCTAACATGCCGCTGATCTTCGCTATCGGTGTTGCTCTGGGCTTCACCAATAACGACGGTGTATCCGCTCTGGCGTCTGTTGTTGCTTACGGCATCATGGTGAAAACCATGGCTGTGGTTGCGCCGCTGGTACTGCATTTGCCTGCTGAAGAGATTGCCGCTAAGCACCTGGCGGACACCGGTGTTCTCGGTGGTATCATCTCCGGTGCGATTGCAGCGTATATGTTTAACCGCTTCTATCGCATCAAGCTGCCTGAGTATCTGGGCTTCTTCGCGGGTAAACGTTTTGTGCCGATCATTTCTGGTCTGGCCGCGATTTTCACCGGTGTGGTTCTGTCCTTCATCTGGCCACCAATCGGTACGGCAATCCAGACCTTCTCCCAGTGGGCGGCTTACCAGAACCCGGTTGTGGCGTTCGGTATCTACGGCTTCATTGAGCGCTGCCTGGTACCATTTGGTCTGCACCACATTTGGAACGTTCCATTCCAGATGCAGATTGGTGAATACACCAACGCAGCAGGCCAGGTGTTCCACGGCGACATCCCACGCTACATGGCGGGTGACCCAACGGCAGGTAAACTGTCTGGTGGCTTCCTGTTCAAAATGTACGGTCTGCCGGCTGCCGCAATTGCGATCTGGCACTCTGCTAAACCAGAGAACCGTGCAAAAGTGGGCGGTATCATGATTTCCGCAGCGCTGACCTCGTTCCTGACCGGTATCACCGAACCGATCGAGTTCTCCTTCATGTTCGTTGCCCCGATCCTGTACATCATCCACGCAGTACTGGCAGGTCTGGCATTCCCAATCTGTATCCTGCTGGGTATGCGTGACGGTACGTCCTTCTCTCACGGTCTGATCGACTTCATCGTTCTGTCCGGTAACAGCAGCAAGCTGTGGCTGTTCCCAATTGTGGGTGCGGGCTACGCAGTGGTGTACTACACCGTCTTCCGCGTGCTGATCAAAGCACTGGACCTGAAAACGCCGGGTCGTGAAGATGCAACGGAAGACAGCAAAGCCGGTGCGACCAGCGAAATGGCGCCTGCTCTGGTAGCTGCCTTCGGTGGTAAAGAGAATATCACTAACCTGGACGCGTGTATCACTCGTCTGCGTGTGAGCGTTGCCGACGTGGCGAAAGTAGACCAGCCGGGTCTGAAAAAACTGGGCGCAGCGGGCGTCGTTGTTGCAGGTTCTGGTGTTCAGGCAATCTTCGGTACGAAATCCGATAACCTGAAAACCGAAATGGATGAGTACATCCGCAACAACTAAGCTGTGACCTGGGGAGACTAAGGCAGCCGAACGGCTGCCTTTTTTATTACTCGGTTTGTGGCGCCGGGTGGCGGCTGCGCCTTACCCGGCCTACGTGATGGGTAGGCCCGGTAAGCGCAGCGCCACCGGGCTTCTGTCACTCAGAAATCGTAGCTCGCGCTCACCGAGACGTTCAGCGGCGCGCCATACACTACATAAGAGCCGACATAGTCGTAATACTCTTTGTCGAACAGGTTGTTGACGTTAGCCTGCACCGCAAAATCTTTGGTGACCTGATAACGGCTGAACAGGTTCACCAGCCCATAGCTGCCTTGCTCCGCGCGGGAACGTCCTGCCGGACCGCCTTCCACGTCCGTCCACACTTTGTTCTGCCAGTTTACGCCACCGCCCACGGTCAGTTCCGGCAGCATTGGCAGCTGATAGCGGGTGAAGAGCTTCATGGTTGTGCGCGGCTGATCGGAACTGACGGCGTTGCCATTCTTATCTTCTGCGATGTAACGCGTCGCGCCGAAGGTCAGCTGCCAGTTATCGGTCAGAGCACCGTTGAGCTCGAACTCGACCCCTTTGCTGACCACCCCGTCCAGCGATTCATAGATCGATTCACCGCTCGGCATGTAGGTATAGGTGTTGCTGGCGACGTTATCCTGCTCAATGCGGAAAATCGCCAGCGAGGTGGTGAGGCGGGTATTGAACCAGTCCGCCTTCACCCCGGCTTCGTAGCTTTTGCCCGTGGTAGGGTCGAGATAACGTCCGCTGGCATCGCGTTTATCCTGCGGCTGGAAGATAGAGGTATAGCTGACGTAGGTCGACCAGTCCTCATTGATGTCATACACCAGACCGGCGTACGGCGTGACATCATCTTTAGTACTTTCCAGACGGGTATTCGGCGATCCTGCCGGGTTATAACGAATGTTATATTGGGTGTAGCGCGCGCCCAGGATCAAGTGCAGCGGATCGGCCAGCGAGAAACGAGCCGACGAATAGGCTGAAGACTGGCGAATATCATCCTTGCTATAGAGTTTCCACGGCGTCCACTGCGGATCGGCGATGTTCCCGTTCCAGTTCTTAAAGTTGCCGACATCAACCATGCCGTATACTGCATCCGGCATAGAGTTGTCGTAATGGTTACGCTGACGGCTGAAGCTGCCGCCGAACATCATTTCGTGCTGACGGCCAAAGAGATCGAAGCCGCCGCGCAGGAAGGCGTCAACCGCATCCTGTTTACGTTCCCCACGGTTCCAGCCGCCGTAACCCACCAGGCCCGCACCGGTCTCTTTATCCGGATAGCCGGACATATACATCAGTTTGGAGTCGAAGTTGGTTTCAGCATGCATACCGTTAATGTGCGCTTCCCAGCCATTATCGAAACGCTGTGTCAGGTTAGCGAAGATGCGGGTGCTGTCTTTATCTGAATAAGCCCAGTCAGGCGCGACGGTCTGGCTGCGATTGTAGTGGGTCTTACTTCCGTCGCTGTACCAGGTCGGCAGCCCGCCCCATGTCGGGTCGGCGGTATGGCTTTCCTGATATTCATACCCTACCGAGAGGGTGGTGCTGTCGGTGACATCCGCGTCCATCACACCGTAGAGGAATTTCTTCCGGTAGTGGTAGTTATCCACGAAGCTGTCGTTATCCTGATAACCGGTGATCAGACGGCCCCGTACCTTACCTGACTCCACCAGCGGCGCCTGGAGATCCAGCACGTAGCGCTGCTTGTCCCAGCTGCCGTAGCTGGCGGAGACGTTACCTTTAAATTCCGGGCTGTCCGCGTGCTTACGCACCATATTAACGTACGCCGCCGGGTTGCCCGTGCCGGACATCAGGCCGATGGCGCCGCGAACCACTTCGATGCGGTCATAAATTGCGGTATCGGCGGCGGTATCACCAAAGTTCCACACTTCACTGATGGAGGTTGGCAGGTCGTCATAGGCGTAGTTGCTGACGAAAAAGCCGCGTGAGTAAAACACAGTGCGGTCGCTGTCCTGCACCTGGGCCGTAATGCCCGTGGTGTTCGTCAGCACCTGTCCGATGGATTGCAGATTCTGGTCAGCCATACGCTGCTGGCTAATGACGCTGACGGACTGTGGGATGTCGCGGGGAACCAGCAACAGTTTGGTGCCGGTGGTGGTGGTTTTTACGCTGTAATCCTGATCCTGGCTGGCAGAAAGATCCTGTGTGTTGTCAAAACCCCCGTCTACGACGACGGTATCTTCGGTGGTTGAAGCAGCGAAAGCGGCGGTTGGCGTCAATGCCATAGCAATGCAGGCGGCCAGCAACGAAGGTGTTGCGGCAGGCTGACGTTGCCCATCCCTGGTGTGATTAATGAAAGACATCATCAAACCCTTAGTGAATGGTGAAGGTAATTCGCGACAGTCCCGCTAGCACGGGCTGACGTCGTTTTCTATGTTAAAAATGCGCATGAAAATGCAAATGCGAAATATACGCATTGTGATTAACGCTGTAAACAGATGTTTCGGGATGAACTGAAATAAGGTTTCAGAAAAGAAATGTCCTAAAGCGATGCCTCTTCAGCCAGATGGGGGACAATCAGGAAAGAAATCACGGGAGAAGGTTGAAAGGACAGGAGAAACTCGCTCATACTCTTGTCTTGTGTCACGCAGTAAATCAGACAATGTGTGTTAACAACGGACGCACGACGCCAGATTAAACTTAAAAGGAAAAGGTCATGGCTGAAGAAACGATTTTCAGTAAAATTATCCGCCGCGAAATTCCGTCGGATATTGTCTATCAGGATGAACTGGTCACGGCTTTCCGCGACATTTCTCCCCAGGCGCCGACGCACATCCTTATTATTCCCAATATTCTGATCCCGACCGTTAATGACGTTAAAACCGAGCATGAAGTGGCGCTGGGCCGTATGCTTACGGTGGCCGCGAAAATCGCTGAGCAGGAAGGGATTGCTGAAGACGGATACCGTCTGATCATGAACTGTAATCGCCATGGCGGCCAGGAAGTCTATCATATTCATATGCATCTGCTGGGTGGACGTCCACTGGGACCGATGCTGGCACATAAAGGTCTTTAATATGTTAACTGGGCGTATTGCAGCGCTGATCGTGACGCTGGTAATGGTTGGGTGCAGCGCGCGTCCTGCCATCCCGGTCAGTGAAGAACAGACGCTGGTGATGGAGTCCTCAGTGCTTGCTGCGGGCATCACGGCGGAGAAGCCTTCGCTGACCATAAGCGAAATCCAGTCTTCAGCCTCCTCTACGCTCTATAACGAAAGGCAAGAGCCAGTGACGGTGCATTATCGCTTCTACTGGTATGACGTGAGAGGTCTTGAGATGCACCCGCTTGAGGCGCCGCGCAGCGTGACCATCCCGGCAAGATCGTCGGTCACGCTCTACGGCAGCGCCAGCTATCTGGGTGCACATAAGGTGAGACTTTATCTTTATTTGTAAGGAGTGAACCTTGATTAAAACAATGAGCCGTTATGCGCTCCTGAGTGCCTTTGCACTCTTTCTGGCGGGTTGTGTGACGCGAACGGAAGAACCTGCACCGGTGGATCAGGCGAAGCCGGGAACGGAACAGCCAACAACGCCAGCGCAGCCTGTTCCAACCGTGCCGTCTGTACCAACCATTCCGGCGCAGCCTGGCCCGATCGAACATCCGGACGACACCGCACAGCCTGCGCCGCGAGTGCGCCACTATGACTGGAACGGCGCAATGCAGCCGATGGTGGGCAAAATGTTGCAGGCACAGGGCGTTACGCCTGGCAGCGTGCTGCTGGTGGACAGCGTGAACAACCGTACAAACGGTTCCCTGAATGCGGGAGAAGCGACGGAAACCCTGCGCAACGCGCTGGCAAACAACGGTAAATTTACGCTGGTCTCAGCCCAGCAGCTCGCGGTCGCCAAGCAACAGCTTGGTCTGTCGCCTCAGGACAGCCTGGGTTCGCGCAGTAAAGCGATTGGTATCGCCCGCAACGTTGGCGCGCAGTATGTCCTTTATTCTAACGCGACAGGCAACGTGAACACGCCGTCGTTGCAGATGCAGTTAATGCTGGTTCAGACCGGCGAAATTATCTGGTCAGGTAAAGGTGCCGTTACGCAACAATAAGCGCACGCGTCATGATGTCCTGACGCGTTATTTCCCTCAGTACCGTGTTATCGCGCCGCAAGCCCCCGCCGGGCTTGGCGGCGCGAGTTGCATTATTGAGCGTGGCGACCATCGGCTGGTTTTACGTCAGCATCACGATGCCGCCGCGCCTGCCTCCCATTTCCGCCGCCAGTTCCGCGCCCTGAAGCGCCTGCCCGCCGACCTTGTGCCACAACCTCATCTTTTTATCAGAGACTGGATGGCGGTGGCGTTTATTGCGGGTGAGATCAAAAGCGAGCTTCCCGATACGCCTGCGCTGGCAGCCATGCTGTATCATCTGCATCGCCAGCCGCGTCTGGGCTGGCGGGTAACGTTACTTCCTTTGCTGGATCGCTACTGGCAGCAGGCTGCGCCTGGACGACGCACGCCCTACTGGCTGGCGCAGCTTAAGCGGCTGCGTAAAGCGGGAGAGCCGCAGGCGTTACGTCTGGCGCCGCTGCATATGGATGTCCACGCGGGGAATATCGTTCATACCACGGCAGGCGAGAAACTTATCGACTGGGAATATGCCGGGGACGGTGACGTGGCGCTCGAACTCGCTGCGGTCTGGATGCCTGATGAGGCCTCGCGCGAGCAGCTGATAACCGCCTATGCCCGAAACGCCAACATCAATGCGCTCACCCTTGCGCGGCAGGTCGCGCGCTGGCGTCCGTGGGTACTGATGCTGATGGCGGGATGGTTTGAAATGCGCCTTCAGCAGACAGATGACAAACAATTTATTGCGCTGGCAAATGATGCCTGGCGTCAGTTACAAACGAAAGGATAAGAGAGGTTGGTGTGGGTCCAGTAATGTTGGATGTCGAAGGGTTTGAGCTGGATGCGGAAGAGCGCGAAATTCTGGCGCACCCGCTGGTAGGGGGGCTGATTCTTTTCACCCGCAATTATCATGATCCGGCACAGCTGCGCGAGCTGGTTCGCCAGATCCGCGCGGCGTCGCGCAATCGCCTGGTGATTGCGGTTGACCAGGAAGGTGGACGCGTGCAGCGTTTCCGCGAAGGGTTTACCCGTTTACCCGCCGCGCAATCTTTTGCTGCGCTGCTGGGTACTGAAGAGGGCGGTCAACTGGCGCAGGACGCCGGCTGGCTGATGGCCAGCGAGATGATCGCCATGGATATCGATATCAGCTTCGCCCCGGTGCTGGACGTAGGACACATTAGCGCGGCAATTGGTGAGCGTTCGTATCATGACGATCCGCGTATCGCGCTGGCGATGGCGACGCGCTTCATCGACGGTATGCACGCTGCGGGCATGAAAACCACCGGCAAACATTTCCCGGGCCACGGGGCGGTAACGGCGGATTCCCATAAAGAAACCCCGCGCGATCCGCGCCCTGAAGCAGACATTCGCGCGAAAGACATGTCGGTTTTCCGCTCGCTGATCGCCGATAACAAGCTGGACGCCATCATGCCTGCGCACGTCATCTACAGTGAGGTCGATCCGCGTCCGGCCAGCGGCTCTCCACACTGGCTGAAAACCGTGCTGCGTCAGGAATTAGGCTTCAATGGCGTAATTTTCTCTGACGATTTATCCATGGAAGGGGCGGCGATCATGGGAAGCTATGCTGAACGTGGGCAGGCTTCGCTGGATGCGGGTTGCGATATGATCCTCGTCTGCAATAATCGTAAAGGGGCGGTGAGCGTGCTGGATAACCTGTCGCCGATCAATGCTGAACGTGTTACACAATTGTATCATAAAGGTTCATTTAGTCGTCAGGAGCTGATGGACTCGGCGCGCTGGAAAACGGTAAACGCGCGGCTTGAAGCCCTGAACGAGCGCTGGCAGGCACATAAAGCAGCCCTTTAATTCATCCCGGAAGGCGTAGCGTGGTGAGACGATGATCATCTATTTACACGGTTTTGACTCAAACAGTCCTGGTAATCATGAGAAAGTGCTGCAATTGCAGTTTATCGATCCGGATGTCCGGCTGATCAGTTACAGCACGCGTCATCCGAAGCATGATATGCAGCATCTGCTTAAAGAAGTGGACAAAATGTTGCAGCTCAATATCGACGATCGCCCGCTGATCTGCGGCGTGGGGCTAGGTGGATACTGGGCAGAGCGCATCGGTTTTTTGTGCGATATCCGTCAGGTCATTTTTAATCCTAACCTGTTTCCGAACGAAAACATGGAAGGCAAGATTGACCGTCCGGAGGAGTACGCCGATATCGCAACCAAATGCGTGAGCAATTTCCGTGAAAAGAACCGCGACCGGTGTCTGGTGATCCTCTCCCGCAACGATGAAGCGCTGAACAGCTCTCGCGCCGCCGAGCTTCTGCATCATTACTACGAAATTGTCTGGGACGAAGAGCAGACCCACAAGTTCAAAAACATTTCCCCGCACTTGCAGCGTATTAAAGCCTTTAAAACGCTGGGCTGATCTCCCTGAACCTGATAAAGGCCCGGTACGTGAAAGCGTACCGGGCCTCTTTTTTGTCAGAGTTGTCTACTTTTAAACCATCAAAACTTGATACATATCAATTTTGGTATGACCAATGCGCCTGACGTGCTATTCTCAATGAATCTGAATGGTTTCAGCGCAGTAACCTGTTGTTAATTAAGGGTTATTTATATAAATTTTAATTAACAATTGGTTAATAATTTGAGGGGGTCACGTTGACTACGCCATTGAAAAAGATAGTGATTGTCGGCGGTGGTGCTGGCGGACTGGAGCTGGCGACACAGCTGGGTAAGAAGCTGGGGCGCGGTAAGAAAGCCAAAATCACGCTGGTGGATCGTAACCACAGCCACCTGTGGAAGCCGTTACTGCACGAAGTGGCGACCGGGTCGCTGGATGAGGGCGTGGATGCGCTGAGCTATCTGGCGCACGCGCGTAACCACCACTTCCAGTTCCAGCTGGGTTCGGTGGTGGACATCAATCGTGAAAACAAAACCATCACGCTGGCTGAGCTGCGTGATGATAAAGGCGAGCTGCTGGTTCCTGAGCGCAAGCTGGCTTATGACACGCTGGTGATGGCCCTGGGCAGTACCTCCAATGATTTCAACACTCCAGGCGTGAAGGAGCACTGCATCTTCCTCGATAACCCGCATCAGGCGCGTCGTTTCCATCAGGAGATGCTTAACCTGTTCCTGAAGTACACCAACAACATGGGTGCTAACGGCAAGGTTAACATTGCTATCGTGGGCGGCGGGGCAACGGGCGTTGAATTATCGGCGGAGTTGCACAATGCGGTCAAACAGCTGCACAGCTACGGCTACAAAGGGCTGACTAACGAAGCGCTGAATGTGACGCTGGTGGAAGCAGGTGAACGTATTCTGCCTGCGCTGCCGCCGCGTATTTCCGGCGCGGCGCACAACGAGCTGACCAAACTGGGCGTGCGCGTGCTGACCCAGACTATGGTGACCAGCGCGGATGAGGGCGGCCTGCATACCAAAGACGGCGAATACATCCAGGCCGACCTGATGGTCTGGGCTGCGGGGATCAAAGCGCCTGATTTCATGAAAGATATCGGTGGGCTGGAGACGAACCGCATTAACCAGCTGGTGACAGAGCCGACGCTGCAAACCACGCGCGATCCGGACATCTTCGCCATTGGCGACTGTGCCTCCTGCGCACGTCCGGAAGGCGGATTTGTACCGCCTCGCGCTCAGGCCGCGCACCAGATGGCAAGCCTCGTGCTGCATAACATCCTGGCGCAGATGAAAGGCAAACCGATGAAAGCCTATGTCTACAAAGACCACGGCTCTCTGGTGTCGCTCTCAAACTTCTCCACCGTGGGCAGCCTGATGGGTAACCTGATGCGCGGCTCCATGATGGTGGAAGGGCGCATCGCCCGCTTCGTGTACATTTCTCTGTATCGTATGCACCAGATTGCGCTGCACGGCTACTTCAAAACCGGCCTGATGATGCTGGTTGGCCGCATCAACCGCGTGATCCGTCCACGCCTGAAGCTGCACTAATTTCTCTCTCCCTCCGGGCCCGCCGGAGGGAATTCTTAGCACATCATGCTGTACATTTCCCTCCTGACGCTTAAGAGTTCTCTTAAACCCTCGTTGTCCCGGCCAACAACCCTGATTTTGATCCTTTATCTTATTGGCGAAGCGTTTATTGCGCTGCAAAATTGCTACCAATTGCAACAAAGGAGGAAGTCCCGTGAATAAATCAATGTTGGCGGGTATAGGGATTGGCGTCGCAGCTGCGTTAGGTGTGGCTGCCGTTGCCAGTCTGAACGTACTTGATCGTGGCCCGCAGTATGCGCAGGTGGTTTCCGCTACACCGATCAAAGAGACGGTCAAGACGCCTCGTCAGGAGTGCCGAAATGTTTCTGTCACCCATCGTCGTCCGGTTCAGGATGAAAACCGTATCGCGGGCTCCGTGCTCGGCGCGGTTGCTGGTGGGGTGATTGGTCATCAGTTTGGTGGCGGCCGTGGTAAGGATGTCGCGACGGTGGTTGGTGCGCTGGGTGGCGGTTATGCCGGTAACCAGGTGCAGGGCGCGATGCAGGAAAATGATACCTACACCACAACGCAGCAGCGCTGTAAAACCGTGTATGACAAGTCTGAAAAAATGTTGGGCTACGACGTAACCTACAAAATTGGCGATCAGCAGGGCAAAATCCGCATGGATAAAGATCCTGGTACGCAGATCCCTCTCGACAGCAATGGTCAGCTGATACTGAATAACAAAGTGTAAAAAAGATGTTCTCTGAACTTAGCTCCTCATGCGCTCAGGCTGAGGAGCTTTTTTTTGCGTCAGAGTTTAAGAAGTTCAGGCCACAGGCGCAGCGTTGTTTGCGTAATCCCCTGCAATTTTTCCAGCGTCGCGCCTTCACGGGCGCTGATGGACATTCCCTGTAAAATACAGCTCAGATACTGGGCCAGTTCCTGCGGGCGGCAATGCGCCGGGATTTCGCCGCGCTGCTGACGCTGAGCCAGAAACGTGCTGAGCGTCTCCTCCTGCATCGCATGTCGCGATTTGACCGTGTTGGCAATCTCTTTAGAGGATGCCGCGAGGGTCGCGGAGGTGTTGATCATAAAACAGCCCGCAGGCGTGTCTTTGCTGGTATAGCAGGTCGCGATTGCCGAGAAATAATCCTGCAATGCCTGCTCAACCGTTTTTTCTTCGCAGAACAGCTGGGCTTCATGTTTTGCCGCGAAGCGCGAGATGTATCTGTCCAGAACGGCCCGGAATAAGCCTTCTTTGTTGGTGAACTCTGCGTACAGGGTAGGGGCTTTCGCGCCCGTTGCTTCCACGAGATCGGAAAGCGACGTAGCTTCATACCCATGCTGCCAGAAGAGCGTCATGGCCTTATCGAGCGCCGCATCCCTGTCGAACACTTTTGGTCGGCCACGGCTTTTCTTTGCGCAACGCGTGACATCGGTTGTCATGTGCCGTTGGTCCTCTGTTGTTTTGTTGAATAGTCATTATAAAAATAAACGTCTGCAACGACCAGCGGTGATTTCTGAAAAATAATTTAATTTTATCTTTATGAAATATAAGGCAAATGAAATTAATTTAACGACCATTATAAAAATGAGTTGACGTGTGACCTGGATCACATCTATCATTTACCTATCGATCGTTAACTAAATAACTAACGACCACTACATCATCTGCCTAAAGGTATAAAATCATGAAAAACGTTAAAACCCTCATCGCTGCCGCCGTTCTGAGCTCACTCTCTTTCGCAAGCTTCGCTGCTGTTGAAGTGCAATCCACGCCAGCAGACCAGCAGAAAGTCGGTACCATCTCTGCCACTGCCGGGACTAACCTGGGCTCTCTGGAAGATCAGCTGGCGCAAAAAGCTGACGAAATGGGTGCGAAATCATTCCGCATCACCTCTGTGACCGGTCCTAACACCTTGCACGGTACCGCAGTTATCTACAAATAAGCGTAACGCAACCCTCCGTTATGCCACTGCAATAAAAAACGCCCTGCTGATGCAGGGCGTTTGTCGTTATTACTGCTTTACATTGACTGCTGAGCAACCTCATGATGCCGCGTGACATCGGTTGGCATCCCCGAGCGCGCTTCCATCGCCCGCTCCATCACCGCGCCATCGGTGTTGGCATTCGTTTTAAAACTCACCATCGAGGCATTCAGATTAATCGGCAGCGTCTGCGGATCGTCATTGATGTTTTTCGATAGCGGCTGGTGGATCTCAACCAGACGGACGCCACCCGGCTCTTCAGACACTTTAATCGGCGTATTGATGATATTCACTTTCGTGCCAGGGGCGATCACGCGGTAGAGCGTTTTGATATCGTCATCGCGCAGGCGAATGCAGCCGGAGCTGACGCGCATCCCGATCCCGAAATCCGCATTCGTTCCGTGCAGAAGATAAACCCCACCGTATGCCGCCAGGCGAATTGCATGGTGCCCCATTGGGTTATCCGGACCAGCAGGCACCACGGCGGGCAGGTCGATACCTTGAGCTTTATAACGGGCGCGAATGTTTGCCGTCGGGGTCCAGGTAGGATTAGCGCGCTTATCAGAGACGGTGGTGACCATGGTAGGCGTGAGCGTATCGCCCCCCAGCTGACCAATACCGATAGGGTAGACGGTCACTTCGTTCTTGCCCGGCGGGTAGTAATACAGACGCAGCTCGGCGAGGTTAATCACAATGCCCTGACGCGGCGCGTCCGGCAGGATGGTTTGCAGCGGGATCGTCAGTACGCTGCCCGCCCGGGGCACGTACGGATCTACCCCCGGGTTGGCCTGCAACAGCGCCAGGAACCCGACGTTATATTTTTTGGCAATCGCTTCCAGCGAACCGCCATCGTTTTCAACCACGTGAAAGCGGTTTTCACCTACGACGTTGCTGCCGGCAGGCGGAAGAGGCCAGGTATTGGCGCGAGCAGGGAGCGCGACGGCAACCGTCGCGGCCAGCGCAAACAGAGTTAACCAGCGGGTAAAACGCGAAGAAATCATCATTATCATAATCCATACAAATGATAAGGTTATTGTTTTATAAGGCGTTAATGATAATTATGGCGAATGTATAGTCGGGAAGTTCGGGCGAAGTGCAAAGAGTTTGTAAATTGTCCCCCCGCCAGCCGGGCGCTGGCGGGGAAACCGTTATGCGATGGCGTTCTCTTCCAGCTGACGCATAAAGTTACGCACCCAGTCCATGCGGGTTTTACGTTCCGTCAGATCCTGAGTAAATTTCAGGCGAGTCGGGCCATCAAGACGGAAATGCTGCGGCTGTTTTTGCAGGAGGCCAATCAGCCACATCGGATCGACGTGGTTCTTCTCGGCAAACTCAATGACGCCGCCTTTCTCATTGCCTTCAAGCTTGCGAATGCCCAGCTTCTGCGCCTGCTGACGCAGGCGGGCAATATCCAGCAGGTTGCGCGCCGCATCGGGCAATATCCCAAAACGGTCAATCAGTTCGACTTTGATCTCTTCCAGCTCGCCTTCGCTTTTCGCGCTGGCAATGCGTTTGTAGAACGACAGACGGGTATTCACGTCAGGAATAAAATCATCCGGCAGCAGAGAAGGCATGCGCAGTTCCACTTCGGTCTGCTGGCTGGTGAGATCTTCCAGAGACGGTTCACGTCCTGCTTTAAGCGCGTCGACGGCATTTTCCAGCAGCTCCATATACAGCGAGAAACCGATGGTTTCCATGGAGCCGCTCTGGTCTTCACCCAGCAGCTCACCGGCGCCGCGGATCTCCAGGTCGTGGGTCGCCAGCGCAAAGCCAGCGCCCAGATCTTCCAGCGAGGCGATAGCTTCCAGACGCTTTTGCGCGTCGGTGGTCATCGCCTTCGGATGCGGCGTCAGCAGCCAGGCGTAGGCCTGATGGTGTGAACGCCCGACGCGCCCGCGCAGCTGGTGCAGCTGGGCCAGGCCGAAGTGATCCGCGCGTTCGATGATGATGGTGTTCGCCGTTGGAATGTCGATCCCGGTCTCAATGATGGTGGTACACACCAGCACGTTGAAACGCTGATGGTGGAAATCGTTCATCACCCGCTCAAGCTCGCGCTCGCGCATCTGGCCGTGACCAATGGCGATGCGCGCTTCCGGTACCAGCTCTGCCAGCCTGTCGGCGGCTTTCTGAATATTTTCAACGTCGTTATACAGGTAATACACCTGGCCGCCGCGCAGCACTTCGCGCAGGATCGCCTCGCGCACCACCAGATTGTCGTACTCGCGAACAAAGGTTTTCACCGCCAGACGGCGCGCCGGTGGGGTGGCGATTATCGACAGATCGCGCATGCCGCTCATCGCCATGTTCAGGGTGCGCGGGATCGGCGTTGCGGTCAGGGTCAGAATGTCGACGTTGGCGCGCATCGCTTTGATGCGCTCTTTGTGGCGCACCCCGAAGCGGTGCTCTTCGTCGACGATCAGCAGCCCCAGATCTTTCCACTTCACGTCGCTTTGCAGCAGCTTGTGAGTGCCGATCAGAATATCAATTTTGCCTTCACTGGCCTGTTCCAGGATCTGCGTCTGCTCTTTGGCGCTGCGAAAACGCGACAGCATCTCTATGCGTACCGGCCAGTTGGCGAAGCGGTCGCGGAAGTTGTCGAAGTGCTGCTGGGCGAGGAGGGTAGTCGGCACCAGCACCGCCACCTGCTTGTTGTTTTCCACCGCCAGGAAAGCGGCGCGCATCGCCACTTCGGTTTTGCCAAAGCCCACGTCACCGCAGACCAAGCGGTCCATGGCCAGCGGCTGGCACATGTCGCTCAGCACGGCGTTGATGGCCTGGGCCTGATCCGGCGTAGTTTCAAACGGGAAGCTGTCGCAGAACAGCTGGTACTGCTCTTTATCATGCTTAAACGCATAGCCCTCTTTGGCCGCACGCTGGGCGTAAATATCCAGCAGCTCGGCGGCCACGTCGCGTACTTTTTCTGCCGCCTTCTGGCGCGCGCGCGCCCAGGCATCGCCGCCCAGCTTGTGCAGCGGCGCATTCTCTTCCGCGCCTCCGGCGTAGCGGCTGATCAGATGCAGGGACGACACCGGCACATACAGTTTGGCGTCGTTGGCGTAGGTCAGCATCAGGTATTCACCTTTGATGCCGCCTGCTTCGAGGGTGGTCATCCCCTGATAGCGACCCACACCGTGTTCCAGGTGAACGATCGGCTGACCGGGGTGCAGTTCGGCCAGGTTGCGGATCAGGGTGTCCGGGTTGATGGTGCGGCGGCTGTCCTGACGACGGCGCGCGACGCGCTCGCCCAGCAGGTCGCTTTCACAAATCAACGCCAGGTTGTTGAGCGTATCAATGAATCCGTGCTCGGCGGCGCCGATCATCAGGTAACGGCCATTTCCGGTCGCTTCGCTCAGACGAAGAATGCGCTTCGGCGCGACTTTGATCCGTCCCAGCAGTTCACCCAGTGCTTCACGGCGACCTTCACTTTCAACGGAGAAGACCACCGGCCCGGTGAAGGACTCAAGAAACTTACGCAGATTATCAAGCGGGGATTTCTGCTGCGCCTGGACGGCCAGGTCAGGCAGTGTCCGGAACGCGAGATTGGTGTTCGCTGCTTTCTCGGCAAGCGCGTCGGTTTTGAGCTGCATGCGCGGCCAGCGCTTCAGTTCGGCGTTGAGCTCGTCGGTACGTAGCCACAGCATGTCCGGTGGCAGCAGCGGACGCATCGGGTCAACGCCCCGATTTTCAAAGCGGGCGCGCGTTTCGCTTTCAAAGCGGCTGGCACTGGCGTCGATATCCCCGGTGTTAACAATCAGCGTATTCGCCGGGAAGTAGCTGAACAGCGCCGGCAGCGGTTCGTTAAAGAACAGGGGCTGCCAGTACTCGATCCCGGCCGGAAGGGTGCCCTTGCTGACCTGCTGGTAGATATGTTCGGCATCGCGCTTCACGTCGAACCTGTCTCGCCACTGGCTGCGGAACAGTTCGATGGCGGTTTTATCCGTCGGGAACTCATGGGCGGGCAGCAGATTAATGGAGTCCACTTCCTCCAGCGTGCGCTGGGTGTCGGCGTCGAACACGCGCAGGCTGTCGATCTCATCATCGAAGAAATCCAGACGATATGGCCGATCGCTGCCCATCGGATAGAGATCAAGCAGCGCACCACGCGTCGCGTATTCGCCGTGCTCCATCACCTGGTCGACATGTCGATAGCCGGCTCCGTCCAGCTGCACGCGCAGGGCATCGCGCGACAGGCGCTGGCCTTTTTTCATCACCAGCGCATGGCCATGCAAATAGCTGTGCGGACAGACGCGCTGCATCAGGGTATTCACCGGCACAATCAGCACACCGCGCTGCATGGTGGGAAGCTGATACAGCGTCGACAGGCGCGAAGAGATGATCTCCTGGTGCGGAGAGAAACTGTCGTAGGGAAGCGTTTCCCAGTCGGCCAGGCTGAATACCAGACTGTCGGTGAACTGACGAATTTCGTCGTGCAGGCGCAGGGCGTTTTGCATGTCCGGGGCAACCAGCACCACCGGCCCTGGATGCCGCTCGGCAATTTCTGCCACCAGCGTGGCGCAGGCCGCGCCTGTCAGTTCGCCCAGCTGGCGTTGGTCACCTGCTTTTACAGGCAAGGAAAAACGATAGTGTTCAGGCATGGCTATGTCAGAGTCTCTTGGGGATATACCAACAGTATTGGGGCATATCACTGATACGCAATGTCTTTATTATCCTCGATCGTTATGCATAAGCAAATCGTAACCGCACAAGAGGGAAAGTGCCCCCGGATGGGGGCCGAGGAGATTAACGGGTAGCAGTCTGTGGCGAAAGCCGCGCGGGAGGGGAGAAGAAAAGATCGCCAAAGAGGGCGGTCGAGAGCTTACGTGCCCCCAGCCCAACCAGCGTGCAGACGAGCAGGCTGATAAACGGATAGACCAGAATCAGCGTTAACTCCGCCCAGATCGGCCAGTACGCCGCATTCATTTCGCGGATCAGGAGCAGGCTAAACGCCTCAATTAAAATGCGGTGGGTGGTATAAATCGCGATGGTGTTTGAACCGATGACGTTCAGCAGATTATTGGGATGAACGGCATAACGCTGCTCGAAGCTGTAAAAGAGCTTCATGATAACCACGATTGACAGCAGAGAGAGCGGCAGAGGGACGTTAGCGAACCACAGCACCACCGACACCGCACCAGAGGCGATGAGGATCAGCCAGCTGCGGCGCAAATTCATCCCTTTCATCCACGCCATCAACTGTGCGCCGTACCATGCGCCGAGGCTGTAGTAGACCATGTTGCGCACCACGCTGTTCATTCCCCACCACGGTAACGGCAGGAAGTTGATGGCGATGCTTGCCAGCGCCAGAAGCCCCAGCATCGGCAGTTTCCAGCGGCTCAGCAGCTTACAGAGCGTAAAGTAGACCACTAACGCGTACAAATACCACAGGCTGGTGCTGGCCGTGAGCATTCCCAGTACAAACCCTGAAACGGAATCGGCGTAGGCCGCATTGGATGACGTCGCCAGTTCTCGCTCGGGGGCGAGCCAGGCATTCAGATGGGTCAGCGCCTGCCATTGCAGGACGCCCCACAGGGCCAAAACCCAGACAATGCTCCAGATCCGCTTGTCGAGACTGGAGCGCCAGTTCACCTCGTCAATATATCGACGGATCAAATAGCCGGAGATAAAGAAAAACACCGGCATACGGAACGGAGCAAGGTAAAGATTAAAGTAGACCCAGCATTTGGCGAGCAGGCCCGATAACGGATGCTGTAGCCCGTCCAGGTGAGGATAAAAGGTGATCACCGAGTGGTAAATCACCACCAGGCAGATGCACAGACCTTTTATCTGGTTAATCCATAATGCTTTTTGTTTCATTGTGCGTGACGACCTTGTTGCCATAAACGAAACGCCAATTGTTGTAAAATGAAACCCTGATGTAACGGGTAACAGTCTGTATCAGGACGATTTTCGGAAAAGGTGGAGGCTGTCTGGCGGAAGTTCAGTCAGTAGCATGATGATTTATCTGAATTTTTCGGAAAAATGATTACCGAATCTTACGGTTTCAGTCATTTACGCTTAGCGGATTCGCTTATATACTCGTGGGTCTGCTATCAGCAAACAGACGGATTTCATGTATCAACCTGTCGCACTCTTCATAGGCTTACGTTACATGCGTGGGCGCGCCGCGGACCGCTTCGGTCGCTTTGTCTCCTGGCTTTCGACTATTGGCATTACGCTTGGCGTGATGGCACTGGTGACGGTGCTTTCCGTCATGAATGGTTTCGAGCGCGAGCTGCAAAACAATATTCTGGGGCTGATGCCGCAGGCCGTTCTCTCTTCCACTCAGGGTTCCGTTAACCCGCAACAGCTGCCGGAAAGCGCGGTGAAGTTACAGGGTGTCACGCGCGTTGCGCCACTCACGACGGGCGATGTGGTGCTGCAAAGCGCCCGCAGCGTGGCGGTCGGGGTGATGCTGGGTATCGATCCGGCGCAAAAAGATCCGCTGACGCCGTTCCTGGTCAATGTGAAACAAACCGACCTGGAAGCGGGTAAATACAACGTCATCCTTGGCGAGCAGCTTGCCGGGCAGCTCGGGGTCAACCGTGGCGATCAGCTGCGTGTGATGGTGCCGTCAGCCAGTCAGTTTACGCCGATGGGGCGTCTGCCAAGCCAGCGCCTGTTCAACGTGATTGGCACGTTTGCGGCGAACAGCGAAGTTGATGGTTACCAGATGCTGGTGAACATTCAGGACGCCTCGCGTCTGATGCGCTACCCGGCGGGAAATATCACCGGCTGGCGTCTGTGGCTTGATGCGCCGCTGAAGGTGGATACCCTTAGCCAGCAGACGCTACCGGAAGGGACGAAATGGCAGGACTGGCGCGACCGGAAGGGCGAACTGTTCCAGGCCGTGCGCATGGAGAAAAACATGATGGGGCTGCTACTGAGCCTGATCGTGGCCGTTGCCGCGTTTAATATCATCACCTCGCTCGGGCTGATGGTGATGGAGAAGCAAGGCGAAGTCGCCATTCTGCAAACCCAGGGGCTGACTCCGCGCCAGATCATGGCGGTATTTATGGTCCAGGGCGCCAGCGCTGGCATCATTGGCGCGCTGCTCGGCGCGGCGCTGGGGGCGCTGCTCGCCAGCCAGCTCAACAATCTCATGCCGATTATCGGCGCGCTGCTTGATGGCGCGGCGCTGCCGGTGGCTATCGAGCCGCTCCAGGTGGTCGGTATTGCGCTGGCCGCGATGGCCATTGCGCTGCTTTCTACGCTTTATCCTTCCTGGCGGGCTGCCGCCACTCAACCCGCTGAGGCTTTACGTTATGAATAAGATCCTGTTGCAGTGCGACAACCTGTCCAAACGCTATCAGGAAGGCACTGTGCAGACCGACGTGTTGCACAATGTGAGTTTTAGCGTGGGCGAAGGCGAGATGATGGCGATTGTCGGCAGCTCCGGCTCCGGTAAAAGTACGTTGCTGCATCTGCTTGGCGGGCTGGACACGCCAACCGAAGGCGATGTGATCTTCTCCGGGCAGCCGCTGAGTAAAATGTCGTCTACGGCGAAAGCCGAGCTGCGTAACCGCGAGCTGGGCTTTATCTATCAGTTCCACCATTTGCTGCCGGACTTTACGGCGCTGGAAAATGTCGCAATGCCGCTGCTGATTGGTAAAAAGAAACCTGCGGAAATTAATGCCCGCGCCAGCGACATGCTAAAAGCGGTAGGGCTGGGTCATCGCGGGAATCACCGTCCGTCTGAGCTTTCCGGCGGCGAGCGTCAGCGTGTGGCCATCGCCCGTGCGCTGGTCAACAACCCGCGCCTGGTGCTGGCGGATGAACCGACAGGTAACCTCGATGCGCGTAACGCAGACAGCATTTTCCAGCTTCTCGGTGAACTGAACGCCGCGCAGGGAACCGCGTTTCTGGTGGTCACCCACGATTTACAACTGGCTAAGCGGATGGGGCGTCAGCTGGAAATGCGCGACGGTCGTCTGAATGCAGAGCTGACGCTGATGGGAGCGGAGTAATGGCTTCACCGTTATCGTTACTCATCGGGTTACGCTTTAGCCGCGGTCGTCGCCGGAGCGGAATGGTATCCCTTATCTCCGTGATCTCCACCATCGGTATCGCCCTGGGTGTGGCGGTGTTGATCGTGGGTTTAAGCGCCATGAATGGCTTTGAGCGTGAACTGAATAACCGCATTCTGGCTGTTGTTCCCCACGGTGAAATCGAGCCGGTTAATCAGCCGTGGTCCAGCTGGCGTGATGCTCTTAACAAAGTGGAAAAGGTGCCCGGCATTGCGGCGGCTGCACCTTACATCAACTTTACCGGGCTGGTAGAGAGCGGTGTAAACCTGCGCGCCATTCAGGTGAAAGGGGTAAATCCTCGTCAGGAAGAGCGTCTGAGCGCGCTGCCGCGCTATGTGCAAAATGGCGCATGGGCAAACTTTAAGGCTGGCGAGCAGCAGATCATCATGGGCAAAGGCGTTGCCGATGCGCTGAAGGTGAAGCAGGGCGACTGGGTCTCGATCATGATCCCGAACGCCAGCGCCGATCACAAATTGCAGCAGCCTAAGCGCGTACGTCTGCACGTCACCGGTATTTTGCAGCTGAGCGGCCAGCTCGATCACAGCTTCGCGATGGTGCCGCTGGAAGATGCGCGCCAGTATCTCGATATGAGCGACAGCGTGACGGGCATTGCCATTAAGGTTAACGACGTCTTCAACGCCAATAAACTGGTGCGTGACGCCGGCAGCGTGACCAATAACTATGTCTACATCAAAAGCTGGATCGGCACTTACGGGTATATGTACCGTGATATCCAGATGATCCGCGCGATTATGTATCTGGCGATGGTGCTGGTGATTGGGGTGGCGTGTTTTAATATCGTCTCGACGCTGGTGATGGCCGTTAAGGATAAGAGCGGCGACATCGCCGTGCTGCGTACCTTAGGGGCGAAAGACGGTCTTATTCGCGCCATCTTCGTCTGGTACGGTTTGCTGGCGGGGCTGTTTGGCAGCCTTTGCGGTGTGGCGATCGGCGTGGTGGTTTCCCTTCAGCTGACGCCGATTATCAACGGGATTGAAGCGCTTATTGGCCATCAGTTCCTGTCAGGCGATATCTATTTTATTGACTTCCTGCCGTCTGAACTGCACTGGCTGGACGTTATTTATGTGCTGGTTACAGCACTTTTACTGAGTCTGCTGGCAAGCTGGTATCCGGCGCGTCGCGCAAGCCGAATTGACCCGGCGAGGGTATTAAGTGGCCAGTAATTTCGTCATGGTTTAGCGGTCTTTTGGCCGCTGAATCAAACAGAGGAATGCATCATGTATTACGGATTTGATATTGGCGGCACCAAGATTGCGCTCGGCGTGTTCGATAAAGACCTTAAGCTGCAATGGGAAACCCGCGTACCCACGCCGCGCGAAAGCTACGATGAATTTTTAACCGCCATCGCCGCGCTGGTGGCGCAAGCGGATGAACGCTTTGGCGTCAAAGGCAGCGTCGGCATTGGTATTCCGGGTATGCCCGAAACCGATGACGGCACGCTGTATGCCGCCAACGTTCCTGCCGCCAGCGGCAAACCGCTGCGTGCCGATCTCTCTGCTCTCCTTGAGCGCGACGTGCGCTTAGACAACGATGCCAACTGTTTTGCCCTCTCAGAGGCCTGGGACGACGAGTTTCGTCGCTATCCGCTGGTGATGGGGCTGATCCTCGGAACCGGCGTGGGGGGCGGGATAGTCATTAACGGTAAGCCCATTACCGGGCGCAGCTACATTACCGGCGAATTTGGTCATATCCGTCTGTCGGTGGATGCGCTGGATGTTGTCGGACGTGATTTCCCGTTGATCCGCTGCGGATGTGGTCAGCACGGTTGTATTGAGAGTTACCTTTCAGGCCGTGGGTTTGCATGGCTTTATGAACACTTCTATCATCAGAAACATGACGCCCCCCAAATCATTACCCTGTGGGAACAAGGGGATGCGCAGGCGCGAGAGCATGTTGAACGCTATCTCGACCTGCTGGCCGTGTGCCTGGGGAATATCCTGACCATCGTCGATCCGGATCTGCTGGTGCTCGGGGGAGGGCTGTCAAATTTCACTGCGATTACGGAACAGTTGTCCGGGCGTCTGCCCCGACATTTATTGCCGGTCGCCCGCGTGCCGCGCATTGAGCGTGCGCGACACGGGGACGCAGGAGGCATGCGCGGAGCCGCATTCCTTCATCTCACCGATTAGTTTACGAGGTTATTATGCTGTCGCGTCGCCAGGGTCGACTCAGCCGTTTTCGCAAAAATAAACGCCGCTTACGTGAACGCCTGCGTCAGCGGATCTTTTTCAGAGACAGGATGATGCCAGAAGCGATGGATAAACCCAGAGTGGTGGTGTTGACCGGGGCGGGGATCTCCGCCGAATCCGGTATTCAGACCTTCCGCGCGGCGGACGGACTGTGGGAAGAACACCGAGTTGAAGATGTGGCGACGCCGGAAGGTTTCGCCCGCGACCCGGCGCTGGTGCAGGCGTTCTACAACGCCCGCCGTCGCCAGCTTCAGCAGCCGGAGATTGCGCCGAATGCGGCGCACCTGGCGCTGGCAAAGCTGGAGGAAGCGCTGGGGGATCGTTTTCTGCTGGTCACGCAGAACATCGACAATCTTCACGAAAGGGCCGGAAACCACAACATCATTCACATGCACGGCGAACTGCTCAAGGTGCGGTGCGCATGGAGTGGTCAGGTGCTGGAGTGGAAAGAGGACGTGCTGGACGAAGACCGCTGCCACTGCTGTCAGTTCCCTTCGCGTCTGCGTCCGTATGTGGTCTGGTTTGGCGAAATGCCGCTGGGAATGGATGAGATCTACAGCGCCCTGGCCATGGCGGACGTCTTTATCGCCATTGGTACTTCGGGACATGTCTATCCGGCGGCGGGATTTGTTCACGAAGCGCGACTGCAAGGTGCTCATACGGTGGAACTCAATCTGGAGCCAAGCCAGGTCGGGAGCGAGTTTGAAGAGAAACATTACGGTCTGGCGAGCGAGGTGGTGCCAGCCTTTGTGGATAAACTCCTGAAGGGGCTGTAAGAGTAACGGGCGACATTGCGTCGCCCGTTATGCATTAACGGCCTGCTTTTAGCTTCTGATAATACTCTTCATACAGGCGGCTCGCGTCACCGACGTCGTTCTGCCATTCCCCTTTGCTGATGGTTTCAGCGTCCGGATAAAGCGATTTATCATTCGCCACTTCAGGGCTGAGCAGCTTCCGCGCGGCCAGGTTTGGCGTCGGGTAGCCGATAGTTTCCGCCACCTGTTTTGCCACATCCGGGCGCAGCAGGAAATTGATCAGCTTCAGGGCGCCCTCGACGTTTTTCGCATTCGCCGGGATCGCGAGGCTGTCCATCCAGAAGATGCCGCCCTCTTTCGGCCAGACCACCTCCAGCGGCGTCCCGGCCTGACGCGCCACAAACGCAGAGCCGTTCCAGACCATCCCCAGATTCACTTCACCTTCCATATACGGGTTAGCCGGGTTATCCGAGTTGAACGCCGCCACGTTTGGCATCAGCTTTTTCAGTTCGTTATACGCCGCTTCGATCTCTTTCGGATCGGTGGTGTTACCAGAATAGCCGAGTTTACGCAGCGCAACCTGGAACACTTCGCGCGCATCGTCGGTTAACAGCAGGCTGCTTTTGTATTCCGGCTTCCACAGGTCAGCCCAGGATGAAACCGTTTTTGGATCAATGGCATCGCTGTTGACGCCAATTGCCGTCGCGCCCCAGATGTACGGAATGGAGTAGTCGTTGTTCGGGTCGAACGGCTTGTTTAGCATCTCAGGATCGAGGTTTGAAAAATTGGTTAGCTTCGTTTTGTCGATCTTCTGGATCATGCCTTCTTTGCGCATCTTGTCGACGAAATAGGTCGACGGCACCACCAGGTCATACGCGCCATCTTTATAGGTTTTGAGCTTGGCGTACATGGTTTCATTCGACTCGTAGGTCGAATAGATCACCTTGATGCCCGTCTCTTTGGTGAACTGCTCCAGCAGGCCCGGCGGCACATACTCGGTCCAGTTGTAGAAATAGAGCGTTTTGCTGTCATCAGCATGCGCGGCGCCCATTCCGAGCACCAGTGCCGCAGCGGCAAGCATTTTTTTCATTTCTGTGTCCCCTGAGATTTTGTTTTATCACGAGCAATAACCTGGCTGGCAATTACCAGAACCAGCGATAACACCAACAGAATAGTCGCCAGCGCGTTCACTTCGGGTGAAACACCGACTTTAACCATTGAGTAGATCTTCAACGGCAGAATTTCATAGCTCGGCCCGGTGACGAAGGAGGACACGACC
The DNA here is from genome assembly GCF_048283985.1 of Enterobacter cloacae complex sp. 6730903. NCBI lineage: Bacteria > Pseudomonadati > Pseudomonadota > Gammaproteobacteria > Enterobacterales > Enterobacteriaceae > Enterobacter > Enterobacter cloacae complex sp. 6730903. The sequence continues at coordinate 63,517 of NZ_JBLVXX010000027.1, forward strand.
ACGTCGTCCATCGACAGGGTAAAGCTGAGCAGCCATCCTGCTGCCACGGCGGGCATCGCCAGCGGCAGAATGATTTTGCGCAGAATGGTCATCTCGCTCGCACCCAGATCTTTCGCCGCTTCCAGCATGCGTACGTCGAACCCTTTCAGACGCGCGTAGACGGTTACCACCACAAACGGCAGACAGAAGGTGATATGCGAGAACAGCAGCGACCAGAAACCGAGCTGGACGCCCAGCAGCATAAACAGCACCAGCAGTGAAATGGCCATCACGATATCCGGGGACATCATCACCACAAACAGCATGCCACTGACGAACGGCTTACCGCGAAAACGGTAGCGGTACAGCGCCACGGCGGTCAGTGAGCCAATCAGCGTCGCGAAGGTGGCAGAAAATACCGCCATCGTCAGCGAGTGCTGAGCGGCCTGTAGCAGGCTGTCATTGTTCATCAGCAGGCCATACCATTTGGTGGTAAACCCTTGCCAGTTGATCCCGAAGCGTGAGCTGTTAAAGGAGTTCACGATCAAAATGATTATCGGAATATAGAGATACGCATAAATGGCGGTCATAAAACCGCCGCGAAGCAGTCGACCGATCATTCCAGCTCCACCTTCTTATTCAGCAGGCGTAAGGCACGCCAGTAAACCAGCAGCATCAGCCCCATCACCACCGTCAGCGTTATGCTGGTGGCCGAGCCGAACGGCCAGTCGCGGATATTCAGGAACTGGCTCTTAATCACGTTACCGATCAGCAGGTTTTTCGCCCCGCCCATCAGGTCCGATACGTAGAACAGGCCCATCGCAGGCAGCATGACCAGCAGACAGCCGGCGATAATACCCGGCATGGTCAGCGGAATAATGATGCGGACAAAGGTTTGTAACTTACTGGCACCCAGGTCTTTCGCCGCTTCCAGCAGCGGTTTATCGAGCTTTTCAATGCTGGAGTAGAGCGGCATCACCATAAACGGCAGCAGGATATAGACCAGGCCGATAATCACCGCGCCCGGGGTGAACATGATGCGGATCGGCGTCTCGATCACCCCCAGCCACAGCAGAAACTCGTTCAGATAACCTTTGGTGCTGAGGAAGATTTTCAGCCCGTAGATGCGGATTAACGAGTTGGTCCAGAAGGGTACAATCAGTAAAAACAGCAGCAGCGGCCGTACTTTTTGCGGCAGGCGGGCCAGGAACCAGGCGAATGGATACCCCAGCACCAGACAGGCGAGGGTAGCAATCAGCGCCATATTGAGCGAGTGCAGCAGCACGTCAAAATAGAGCGGATCGAGCAGGCGCGCGTAGTTGTCCAGCGTAAAGACCATCGCGACGAAGTTCGCGTCGTCGCGGGTCAGGAAGCTGGTTACGATGATCATCAGGTTGGGTAGAAAGACAAACAACACAAGCCAACCGACGATCGTGACAATCACCACATTCTGGAACTTACTTGTGTTCTTCATCAGCCAGTACAACCTCCCAGCTTTCTACCCAGTTGATGACCATTTTCTGATCCAGCGAGTGGTCGAAGTCCGGATCGTCCTCGTTAAAGAACTCGCTGACCATCACCATTTTGCCGTTTTCCAGTTCCACAACGGATTCGAGGGTCATCCCTTTGTAGTTGCGTTCGCGAACGTAACCGATCAGACCTTCGACGTCAGCCGTGTCGTGGATCTCATCAACGCGGAGATCTTCCGGGCGCAGCAGGACGTTGAGCTTTTGCCCCTTCTCGACGGCAAAGTTGACGGTAATATTGCATTCGCGGCCTTCCACGTTCGCGCGAACGCGCTGCTCGTCCAGACGCTCGATCACCGTGGCGTTAAAGATATTGATTTCGCCAATAAAGCTGGCGACGAACAGGTTTTTCGGCTCTTCGTAAATTTCACGCGGGGTGCCATCCTGCTCAATCTTGCCGTCGCGCATCACCACGATACGGTCTGACATGGTCAGGGCTTCTTCCTGATCGTGCGTGACAAACACGAACGTGATGCCGAGCTTACGCTGAAGCGCTTTCAGCTCGTTCTGCATCTGCTTGCGCAGCTTGTAGTCCAGCGCGGAGAGGGATTCATCCAGCAGGAGCAGGCGAGGTTTGTTGACCACGGCGCGGGCAATGGCCACACGCTGCTGCTGACCACCGGAAAGTTGATGCGGCTTGCGCTGGGCGAACGCCTCCAGCTGTACCATGCGCAGGGCTTCGGTAACCCGAGGTGGGATCTCGCTGGCCGGTGTTTTTTGCATCCGCAGGCCAAACGCCACGTTCTCAAACACGGTCATGTGCGGGAACAGGGCATAGCTCTGAAAGACGGTATTGACGTGGCGATCTTCGGCTGGAACCTGGGTTATGTCCTGGTTCTCAAGATGGATATGGCCGTTATCGACGCTTTCCAGCCCGGCGATAAGGCGCAGGACGGTGGTTTTGCCGCAGCCGGAGGGGCCGAGCAGCGTGAGAAACTCACCGTCATTGATGGTCAGATTAAGGTCGGAAATGACATCTTTGCCATCGAAACTTTTACGAATTCGTTCCAGTTGCACCAGCGGTGAAAGGGAACGGGGTTGTGTATTCAATTTTCGCGCTGTCCCATATAGACGCCTCAGGCAGCAGACTGAAGCGGGGTTTGTGTGTAACCACCTTGGTGACTCGTAATGAGGGCGGACATTCTACGGCAAACCCATTGAATCGCCAATCCTTCTCACTTATTCATAAGCTACATTTATTAACGCACAACGATATAAACGTAAAAAATTCTCGTTTGCGGGATAAAAGTGACCTGACGCAATATTTGCGTTTTGCTGCTTAATGATAATGTTGTCACAAAAAGTGAGGGTGACTGCATGGATAAACTACTTGAGCGTTTCTTACATTACGTTTCGCTGGATACCCAATCTAAGCCGGGGGTCCGACAGGTGCCAAGCACCGAAGGCCAGTGGAAGCTGCTAAATCTGCTGAAAGAGCAGCTGGAGGCCATGGGGCTGGTCGACGTCACGCTCAGCGAAAAAGGGACCGTGATGGGAACGCTGCTGGCGAATATTGACGGCGATATCCCGGCAATTGGCTTTATTTCTCATGTCGATACCTCACCTGATTTTAGCGGTAAACACGTTAACCCGCAGATTGTTGAAAACTACCGCGGCGGTGATATTGCGCTGGGCATTGGCGACGAAGTGCTGTCGCCGGTGATGTTCCCGGTACTGCATCAGCTGCTGGGGCAGACGTTAATCACCACTGACGGCAAAACCTTGCTGGGGGCCGATGACAAAGCGGGCATCGCCGAGATCATGACGGCGCTGGCGGTGTTGAAGGGCAAAAATATCCCGCATGGCGATATCCGCGTGGCCTTCACGCCGGATGAAGAGGTGGGAAAAGGCGCAAAACACTTTGACGTTGAGGCGTTTAACGCGCAGTGGGCCTACACCGTCGACGGTGGCGGCGTGGGTGAACTGGAGTATGAAAACTTTAACGCGGCATCGGTAACGATCAAAATCGTCGGGGATAACGTGCACCCAGGGTCTGCGAAAGGGGTGATGGTGAATGCGCTGTCGCTGGCTGCGCGTATTCATGCGGAAGTGCCCGCCGAAGAGAGCCCGGAGATGACGGAAGGGTATGAGGGTTTTTATCATCTGACCAGCATCAAGGGGACCGTGGACAGCGCGCAGATGCACTATATTGTCCGCGATTTCGACCGCAAAGCCTTTGAAGCACGCAAACGTAAGATGATGGAGATCGCGAAAAAGGTCGGCAAGGGGCTACATCCGGATTGCTATATTGAACTCATCATCGAAGACAGCTATTACAATATGCGCGATAAGGTGATGGAGCATCCGCATATTCTTGATATCGCCCAGCAGGCGATGCGCGATTGTGACATCGAGCCGGTGATGAAACCGATCCGTGGCGGTACCGATGGTTCACAGCTGTCGTTTATGGGCCTGCCGTGCCCGAACCTGTTTACCGGTGGATATAACTACCACGGCAAGCATGAGTTCGTGACGCTGGAAGGGATGGAGAAAGCGGTGCAGGTGATCGTGCGGATAGCGGAGTTAACCGCGAAGCGGTAATGTTTTATGCCGGGTGGCGGCTACGCCTTACCCGGCCTACATTTCGATCGTAGGCCCGGTAAGCGCAGCGCCACCGGGCAATGGGCAAGGAGTGCCAATGTCAAACTACCGCCGCCACTACATCCCCGGTGGGACCTGGTTTTTCACCGTCAATCTGCAAAACCGTCAGAGCGACTTACTTACTCGCCACATCGACAGCCTGCGTTCCGCTACCGCCACGGTTAAGCGTGCGAAGCCCTTCACCATTAACGCCTGGGTTATCCTGCCTGAACATATGCACTGTATCTGGACCCTGCCGGAAGGGGACAGTGACTTTTCAGCGCGCTGGCGCGACATCAAAAAAATGTTTAGCCGCAACATTGAGATGCGCTACGTCTGGCAACCGCGTTTCTGGGAGCACACCATTCGTAATGAGCAGGATTATCGGCGGCATATGGATTACGTCTACATCAATCCGCTGAAGCATGGCTATGTCGGGAAAGTCGTCGACTGGCCCTATTCAACGTTTCATCGGGACATGCGGGAAGGGTTATATCCGGCAGACTGGGCGGGTGAGATTGAGGATTTTGCGGCGGGGGAGCGGAAGTAAAACAAAGCCGGGTGGCGGCTACGCCTTACCCGGCCTACATTTCGATCGTAGGCCCGGTAAGCGCAGGGTATGAACCGGAAACATGGGTAACACTTTAGACCGGATACATGGGTAACAGTTATAACTGGCATAGAAGAGGAGACTCGCTATGCCCTGGACTGAGAC